>CALGLY010000832.1 GCA_937959095.1 uncultured Saprospiraceae bacterium | reverse complement strand
GGACAAGCGATGAAGACACCCAAATGATTTTCCGACCTTTGTTCACTACTTCTTTTCTACTAAGTGATTTCTTGGAAAGCAAGGCGTTCTTTGAAGCTGAAAATATCATATTACCAAGTGCTTCTAGCAAGACAGGCATGGGCTTGGCTTTTTTATTGCAAAATAGAAAAGACAAAAACTATAAAGTCATCGGACTGACTTCTAAAGGCAATCTTGATTTTGTGAAAAGCTTGGGTTATTACGATGCTGTATTTACCTATGAAGACAAAGCAAAGCTTCCACAAGCGAGTACTTGTATAGTAGATTTTTCTGGAAATACAGCCTTGTTATATGCGTTGCAAGAACAGCTACAAGACCATCTGAAACACAACTGCATGGTAGGACTTTCGCATTGGGATAAATTTGGAAAAGCCACTACGATGCCTAAAGGAGAGTTCTTTTTTGCACCGACTTATGCCCAAAAACGCATAAAAGAGTGGGGTGCAGAAGATTTTCAAGTACGCCTGAAAAAAGCATGGGATAGTTTTGATGCTGCCAATAGTGGGAAGCTTGCGATTCACCCAATCGAAGGCGTAGAAGCGGTGCGAGCGACTTACTTAGAGACGTTAGCAGGAAAAGTGATTCCTAAGGCAGGGATGGTTCTGCGTTGGGAATAGTTTAAAATCGGATAGTGTCAAAATTGACTCTATCCGATAGAAAGTGTACCTTTGAAAAGAAAATTCATTCAAAGATAGCTTTATGTGGAACTTCAATTTAAAGAATCTAGAACCTATGCAAGCAAGCTTTAATCGCTTGCTCGATAAGAAAAAAATGCTCGATGCTGCGCGACCATTGCCGTATACTGCATTGCACAAAATAAGAGAAAGCCTAAGCGTAGAATGGACGTACAATTCCAACAGCATAGAAGGGAATACTCTCACCTTGCAAGAAACGCAAATGGTGCTACAAGATGGCATCACGGTGAAAGGTAAATCGCTGCGTGAACACTTCGAAGCCTTCAATCATGAGAAGGCGATTGATTATGTCTATCAGCTAGTCGATAAAAGTCATAAGCTGACAGCCTCCGATATGTTGGCGGTGCATGGCTTGGTGTTACGAAGTATAGAAGATGATTCCGCAGGTCGCTTACGGACGGGAGGGGTACGTATTTCGGGCGCGAATTTTGTGCCACCGAATGCTAGAAAAGTGCCTGATTTGGTAGATGAATTGGTGGATTTTACAAATACGAATCCGCTTGCTAGCAATCCGATTGTATTGGCTACACTTTTCCATCATAAGTTTGTTTGGATTCATCCTTTCTTTGATGGGAATGGCAGAACGGTGCGCCTAATGATGAACCTCTTGCTGATGCGAGAAGGCTTTCCCCCTGCGATTATTTTAAAGAATGACAGGAAAAAATATTACGCTGCTTTGAATCAAGCGAATAAGGGAAATTATAGCAAATTGGTTCTATTGATGGTGCAAGCCTTAGAACGTAGTTTGAATATTTACCTGCAAGTGTTGCCCAATCAGGAGGAAGATTCGACCTATCGTCCGATTGGGCAACTCGTGGAGGAAGAACAACTGCCTTATGGGCAAGAATACATCAGCCTACTTGCTCGACAAGGTAAAATAGCAGCCCACAAAGAAGGGCGTACTTGGTGGACTTCTAAGGAGGCGATTGAGGCATATGTGTCGCGGAAGGTAAAATAATGATGCAATGCGATAGTTTGGAAAAGACATTCTCAATCTTCTCACTTTGGGAAAGTTATAAATCTACTTCCCCCTCGAAAACCAATACATAATAACTGCTCCAAGTACTACTTTCACGATTGCGCCCGCTATAAAAGGCTTCAAGCCATACTCAATTGCTTTGTCGAAGCCAATGTGATAGCTTAAATGGGCTACGCCAATGCTCAAAATGATAGCTGTACCAATGGTCATAGCGAGAAGACTTAAGGGAAAGGATTTTCCCCAACCGACTTCTGCGAATTTTCCTACTGCAAATGCGCCTGCTATAAACCCATACAGAAAGCCACCACTATTTCCTTGTAAAGTAGAAAAACCAGCCGTTGCATCAGCAAATACAGGAATCCCCAGAATGCCCAACAACAAATAAAGAAGGACTGAAATGACGGCTAATCGACTTTTCAAAAAACAACCTACCAACAAGACCGCCAAACTTTGCCCTGTAATAGGAATCTGTGGTAGCGGAATAGTGATTTGGGCAGCAATGGATATAGCGATTGCACCGAGCAAACAGTAAATAAAAGAGGGGATAAATTTTTCGTGCATTATTTTCATAGGAGTAGTCAAGTTTTTAATTAGACTTGTTTACAGATTTCATATTGGTCAAATTTATCTGTAAAAAAGTCTATTAAGCTAGGTTGCCAGCAATAATCCTAAAAATTCGTATTTTTGCAATGCTTTTAGGTTCTTCTTCGAGCGTTAAAATAAAGAAATTAAATGCAATTTTTGCCCAAAATTTTTGATCCGCTAACGCGGGCGATGGATAAGGAAGATAATTTCCCAGAGCAAGATTCTCTTGCGGACTATCTTAATATGCTATTACCTAGCATGCGTGCATGGGGCGAAGATTTGGGAGAAATGGACTTTTATGTAGGCCGCTCTTGGCTAGAAGTTCGCGACCATGATAATTTCCATGATACGATTTTGCATGTGTTCAATGAAGGCGGCGAATATCTTCGTATTATCAATGGAGATATAGGAAAAGGCGGCTGGCAACTGATGGAAGATGGTTCGAATCGTATGATTCTAAACTATGGAAAGAATGCCGAATTGTATAAACTTGCTTTTTTAGACCCTCCTTTTTTCATCCTACAAAAGCATGGTGATCCGCACCGTCGAAAGTATTGGGTAATGGGCTTAGAAGGCTCAGTGCGTGGCTTGGAATGGCGCGAATATGCCGAAAAACTTTACAATGACCATCAAGAAGAAAGCAATAGCATGATGTATGCAGCTATCATTATTATCGTCATCATCGCTGCTTTTGTATTGTTTTCTTTATTTTAAATAGTGGATCTTTTTGCCCTCAAATCTAAACTTTCTTGCTAAATATCATGACTTAGGCGACGTACAAGAATAAAATGTCTAATTTATTCTTGTACGTCGCCTTAAAGAAGACCTATTCATCGGGAAACTGCTTGCCTTGGTAGTATTATTATAATAAATATGCTTAATCATTCAACCTATCCGATACAATATTGTACTTTTGGTGTCGCTTTTGAAAAACCTTATAATTTAGGGATTTTGGTAAGGTGAATTTTGCCAAATTACTAGATTTGAAATATTAGACTTTAGTACACTGTAACAAAAGTTTATTTGTATTTTGAC
>CALGLY010000831.1 GCA_937959095.1 uncultured Saprospiraceae bacterium | reverse complement strand
GGAAAAACTCCATGAAGGAGATCGCCACTTTGAGTTGAGCAACCACCTCGGCAATGTACTAGCTACTATAAGTGATCGCCGTGAAGCAATAGATGACAACTCTGATGGGACTATAGATTACTATGAACCTGTACTAATAAGCGCACAAGATTATTATCCTTTTGGATTACAAATGAAAGGGCGTACCTTTGTAGCCACAGGCAGTGAGGCTTATAGATATGGCTTTAATGGTAAAGAAATAGATAAGAATGGCGAGTGGGGTGGTTTGAATCATTATGATTATGGGTTCCGTATCTATAATCCGAGTATTGGTCGGTTTTTGAGTATTGACCCACTGACTAAGAGTTATCCGTCATTAACACCTTATCAGTTCGCTCATAATTCTCCTATAGTAGCGATTGATTTGGATGGACTAGAAGCGCAAGCTACTAATGAGTCAGCAGGCGAAACTTTCCGAGCACCTGCTAGTCAAGTACCTACTATAAGTGTTACTGCAAAAGCAGAAGGAAGTAACTATGACCAAAGCTCCCAGCGTTATGGATGGGGAAATGGTAGTTGGGAGCAATATCAAGGAGCATATGGATTAGAAGGTTGGTCATATGACAATTATAGTAATTATTATAACCATTATAATTCCCAAGAATTTAATGCACATGCCCAAAACCTAGATGAGATAGAAGAAGATAGAATTGCCGTTGAGAAATTAACATGGTGGTTTAAAGAAGGTTTTCCTATAGTAGCTACTCCAATCGCATTGGGATATAAAGGTGGTGCTGGTTTAAAAATGAGTCCCAGAACCTTTAGAAGTTTTAACTATAAATCACCTATAAGTTCTTCTTCTTCTAAAGTAGGAATTGATATTGATGACATTGTTCACCACACCTTGTCAAATAACCCTAGCTGGCAAAAGTCTTTTGTGGGAGTTCATAATACCAAAACAGGCAAATCCTTTTTATATAAAAATTGGTATACTAATGAACCTCCAAGTGGTTTCTTGCAACGAAATGGCGCACATCATCAATTCGCTAGGCATTTAGTTAGAAGAGGACAGGGAGCGCAAGAAAGAGATTTTGTAGGATTCTCTTTAAGACATACAGGAACTAAACAGGGAACTATTAATAGTTATTATTCGAGATCTTTAAATAATCGTTATCATCTGGATCCTTTTGCAGGTGCTTCTTTTGAACGTCCTATAATAACGAATTTAAAAATTCGTTACAGATTGAATTCTGTGAAAGTAGATTTAACACCTAGACCTTAAAATTTATAAATACGTTTTTATTTTTTGTGTCTAAATTTTTTATAAAAATATGATAATTAATTTTTTCTTGGAAAATATTAATATTAGCGTAGATAATATTGATAATATAAAGCTACTAGAGGATAATGGAAGTCGCAAGATTTATTCATGTCAATTCAAAGATTCAATTCTTGATATTTTGCATTCATCCTTGATTTTTGAAGGTATCAATGGGCAGATTAATATTGACTTTAAAAGTGAAGATACAATAGGTTCTGATTCATTTATTGAATTAATATTCAAAGTATTAGGACAGGATTCTTTAGGTGCTTCAATTGATAAAGTTCCTAAGAAAAATGTCTTTGGTTCAGAATCTTATATTTGGACTTTTAGTCAACTGGGTAATCAAATTATTAAAACTGATTATGAATCTAATAATTTATATTTTGAAATTAGCATAGAGAGACAAGACTATATAACTCTAGGAATCATTCGAGCTGAAAATATTTTCCCCCCTTTTATTTTTGAAGAATTGTTGTCATCTTAGACTTAAATGTAAGACAATGAATATACATTCAGCAAAATATTTTCTACCCTTATTATTTTCTATCTATCAATCGATTACGTTTCGCCTCTTGCCCAGGAATAGTATCGAGTAGGTTGCGTACTTCATCAATATTGTCTGTAATTTTGGAGATGTGCCATTGTAGGTTATGTTTTTGGTATTCGGCTTCCATAAGTTCCGTAAATGCTTTGTACATATAGACTTGAAACTGTGGGCTAATCCAATAGCAAAAGTTCAGGGCGATTTCCTTGTGGGCATAAGTGCCGCCATAGCGTCCTGATTTGGAAACAATACCAATGGCATCGGTTTGTTGAATATACTTTTGAGGCGTAGCAGAATAGCGTTTCTCCAAGTGCTGCAATCTAAAGTTATTCATTTCCATAACTTTAAAATCAGGATTATGCAGTTCTTCCCAAGCCTGTAAAAAGAGCAAAGTATCCGAGTTTTGCATCCATCGCAGAATGAGTTGCTTGTTATCACCCTCCGCTTTAGCTGCAATATCGGTAAGGGAAATATACTCTTCTTCATGAAAGGACTTGATGCTAATATCAATGCCCTGCACCTCAATTTTCTTCATGCTGCATACTATTTTAAGTAAAAGCTATTGAGCAAACGCCTGTTTCGCTTTCACATTTTGGAGAACATTATCCACTAAATAAAACAGATGCGATTGGTCAGCATCAGGTAAATCTTGAATCTGTAATATTTTTTTCAGGATAGTAGCATCCAATCGAGTATCGGTATTACCGACCAAAAAATCCAAAGAGACTTCCAATACATTAGCAATTTTACGAGCTACTTCAATTGAAGGAGTTCGGTCTTGCCGTTCGTACATTCCAATAATTGCACCTGACGTACCAATTGCTTTACCTAGCTTCTCTCTAGTCAATTTTTTTTCTGTCCTCAATTCATGTAAGCGTTTCGAAAAATCCATAACAATAGTTTGAATATGGTGTAAAAGTTTGAACGAGAGCAAAAATATCTAAACAAAAGTACAAAAACAACTACAAAAGTTTGGTTATATATTGAACTATCTATTACATTTGTTATCAATAGTTTAATTTATCATCATGCAAACTTTAACACTTCAATGGAAATAGCAGCAATCAAGGCAAAATTGACTTTATCGCAAGTGCTAAATCACTACGGCTTGAAGCCCGACAAGAACCACCGTCTGCTCTGTCCATTCCATCCCGACAAAACACCGAGCCTGCAAGTGTATTACAAAACCCATACTTGTTATTGCTTTAGCACAAATTGCAAAACACACGGCAAAGCCATCGACGTAATCGACTTCATTTTGCACATGGAGAACCTGTCCGCCTCAGGCGGGAACTGCTCGAAACACGAAGCGATAGTAAAAGCCAAAGCGATGCTCCGCCCTAGTGAGGTCGGACAGGTAAATGGCGAGTCAGTCCCGACAAGCACAAAAAATCCTATTCCAAAAACAGAGGAGGCACAGCGAATAGCCGTACTGACACAGATGTTCAGTTACTTCAAAAAGGGCTTGGCTAGTTCCAAACCTGCCAAAGAATATTTAGCAAAACGAAGACTAGACTTTAGCAAAACGGAGGCGGGCTACAACTCTGGGCAGTTCCATCACGGCACAAGAAAGGATGAAGACTTAATCAAGGCGTGTGTAAAATATGGTTTGCTTTTAGACTTGGGAACGAAATCACGGACAGGGAATCCAGCCTATAAACCTTTTGGTAAATGGGGCGTGGTGTTCGCGCTTCGGAATGTGCAGCACCAAATCGTGAGCTTGTACTTCCGTAGCATCCACGATAACAAAAATCAACGCCACTTTTACTTGAAAGACCGTCAAGGTTTATATCCAAGCTATCCAAACTTGGCGAGCAAA
>CALGLY010000830.1 GCA_937959095.1 uncultured Saprospiraceae bacterium | reverse complement strand
AGGGATAAAATTGATTCTTTGTTCTAAAATATTCTTAGTCGAGATACCTATTTCTAATTTCTCACTCAAATAATAGATACCTGCACTCAAATTACGTGCATTTCCAGAAATATTTTCTGTAGATAAGATATTATCTTTATGGTCAAAAATATCCTGATATTCTCCATCTGGTGTTCGAATATCGGAGCCATTTAAAGATTTTTGAATAAGACCAGCACCTATACCCACCGAAAGCAGACTTTTTCGACTTAATGGAAGTTGATAACTATACATCAATTCAGGATAGATATTTTGTTCTACGCCCAATTGATCGTTTTGAATTGCAATACCAATACCACTATTGATGAAGAAAAGCGGCAAATGCACATTCAAATGCTGAGAAGTCGGGCTACCTTCCAAATCTACCCACTGTTTTCGATACACGCCAGTCATTGTCAATAGATTGTCCAGACCTACATAAGCAGGATTATAGGCAGCCTTATTGAACATATATAAACTATACTGCGTGGCTTGCTGTGCCGAAGCACTTATTGCTAAGCTTAATCCGAATAAGAGTGGTAGAAGTATTTTCATAAATTAGCTATGAGATATTTATAGATTTTCCATCATTTCTTCAATAGTATGTACTGGTCGTTTGCAAACAAAATCATGACATACATATATTAAGGTATCATTTTCTGTGTATCTATTCTTTAATAACGGATAATTGGCCCGTTCTTGTTCACTTCCTAATAAAACTTTATTCGGAATAAATAAAGTATTGATGTCAGCAGCTAATTTCATCGCGTCTTCTCCTACTACTGCTATTTCATGTGTGCCATGCACTTCCGAAATGTAGGCTTGCGCCCAACGTGCCAAAGAAGAGGGATAACGCTCCACAGAAGTTTGAATTTGTAGCAACATGATACGCGCTAATTCCCGATAGTTTTTTTTATCCAAAAGGATGCTTAGACGTTGTAGATTGAGTACCATCGTCGAATTTCCAGACGGAACAGCCGAATCATAGACATCTTTTTTCCGCGCTATGATGTCAGTCTGCTTGCTCGATGTGAAATAGAATAAGTTCGCATCAATATCTAAAAATTCTTCTAATACAAATTCTATATAGCTTGCTGCTGCTTCTAAATATTTGAAATCGAACGTAATTTCATACACATCCACCAAAGCCGCTATTAAATACGCATAGTCATTTAGGAAAGCATCGTATTGCGCCTGCCCATCCTTGTAGGTGTGGTAGAGGGCGCATCCATCTGTTTGCTGAAATTTTTCGAGCAAAAAATCCATATTTCGCTGTGCAGTCCTTTTATAAGTCGCATCGCCAAGTGCTGAATATGCCTTTGCATAAGCCGAACACATGAGCGCATTCCAATCGAGCAATATCTTATCATCTAAGCCTGGATGAATGCGTTGGTCACGGACTGCAAAAAGCCTTGCTCTATTCGCTTTTAGTTGCGCCTTTAAATCTTCAACACTTAAATTTTCTTGTGTCGCAAATTCCTCAAAAGTCTGTTTTCGCTGAAAGATAGTGACATGTTCCCAATTCCCTTCTTCACTTACATCATAAAATTTATTGAATAAATCCGCGTCTTCACCTAGTATCGTATCTATTTCTGTTTTTTTCCAAACATAATATTTACCCTCCACACCTTCCGAATCGGCATCTTGTGCCGAATAGAAGCCGCCTTCCTTGCTTGTCATTTCGCGGGCGATGAAAGCTAGGGTTTCTTCAATAGTTTCTTTATAAAGGGACTTCTTCGTCACTTTATAAGCATCGGCTATCAGCCCTATGAGCAGGGCATTATCGTAAAGCATTTTTTCAAAATGGGGAATTAGCCACGCACTATCCGTCGCATAACGCGAGAAGCCTCCACCGATTTGATCATATATTCCACCTCGAATCATCTTATCTAAGGAACGTTCCAAATGTTCAAGGGCTGCTTGTTCGCCTGTAAAGTGGTGATAATTCAGGATATAGCGCAATCCCATAGTACCAGGGAATTTTGGTGCGCCTCCGAAACCGCCATCTTCTATATCGAAGCGTTTTTGGAGTTGGAAAAAAATATTTTGTAATAATACAGGCGTAAAAACCTGTTCAGGAGTAAGTCCTTCTATGGCATTGCCTAGCAAATTGCTATCCGAACCTTTGATAATGCCTAATAATTGATCGGCTTGTGCTTCTATTTCATCGCGGCGGGTTTGGAAACTTTTAGCTAAATTTTGGAGGACTTGTGTCCAAGAAGGGCGATTGTAAGCAGGACTTGGCGGGAAATAGGTGCCAGCATAAAACGGACGACCATCAGGCGTGAGGAAACAATTGAGCGGCCAACCACAACCCGAACCATTGATAATTTGACAAGCTTCCATATAGATTTGGTCGACATCGGGGCGTTCTTCTCTATCCACTTTGATATTGATAAAATGCTCATTCATCAAAGCTGCTGTAGTTTCATCCTCGAAACTTTCATGTTCCATCACATGACACCAATGGCAAGTAGAGTAGCCAATGCTGACTAAAATCGGCTTATCTTCTGCTTTAGCGCGCTCAAAGGCTTCGGGTTTCCAAGCATACCAATCTACAGGGTTATTGGCGTGTTGCAGCAGATAAGGGCTTGTTTCAAGTTGCAGTTTATTCAAGATGACGTTGTTTTATGATTGTAGTATAGATAATGAGAAAGCGGCATATTAAGTTTAGAAATCGTTCAAAAGACCTAAACTTTTGGTAATTTGCGATAAAATTTCGATTTTTCGCATCTTTTAGATTTCGGAAAAAGAAAAATACGGTAAAGTGCAAATAGAACGCTCTTTTTTGCCGTAAAAAATAGGTGACTATTTAGGTATTAATTACAAGATATCAAGCCCGTCTGAATGGAACGGGCAGGTATATAGGTGTTTCAGGGTTTACTTAGAGTTTTTGTTTTGCAAAAACATCCTGCCTCATACCTTGTACCTCATACTTAATACCTACGAACAGTTACAAAAATAGCTAAATTATGATTCGAGCAAAGATTGGTGGCATTGGCTACTATGTGCCAGAAAAAGTAGTGACGAACCATGACTTAATGAAAGTAATGGACACTTCTGATGAGTGGATTCGGGAGCGCACAGGTATCCAAGAGCGACGCTATGCTAAAAAACACGAAGAAACGACTTCTACATTAGGCACAAAAGCGGCTAAAATCGCGATAGAGCGAGCAGGCATCACGGCTAAAGATGTAGATTTTATCATATTTGCTACCCTTAGCCCTGATTATTATTTTCCAGGGAGTGGTGTCCTATTGCAACGCCAAATGGGAATGCAAGGCATCGGTGCATTGGATATTAGAAACCAATGTAGTGGGTTCATTTATGGACTTTCTATTGCAGAGCAATTTGTAGGTACGGGAATGTATAAAAACGTCCTTGTTGTAGGAGCGGAAATGCACTCTTGTGGGTTGGATTTTTCAACGCGCGGACGTGGTGTAACAGTAATTTTTGGCGACGGAGCAGGCGCAGTAGTCGTACAGCCTTCGGAGGATGATAGTAAAGGGATTCTTTCTACGCACTTACACGCGAATGGCGATTATGCAGAAGAATTGGCATACATCAACCCAGGTGCACATGGTGGCGTACATGCAGAAGATAAAGAGCAATTTGGCTATCCAGACCAAGAGTTTGGAGGGATGTTCCTGACAGAGAAAATGATTAAGGACGAAGATTTGTTCCCGAATATGAATGGGCAAGTAGTCTTCAAATATGCGGTAACTAAATTCCCTGAAGTGATTCAGGAAGCTTTAGATAAAAATGGTTACACAGCAAATGATTTAGATATGTTCGTACCACATCAAGCGAATCTACGAATTAGCCAATTTGTGCAGCGTCGTTTAGGCTTGCCGGATGATAAAGTATGGAATAACATCCAAAAATATGGCAATACTACGGCAGCTTCTATTCCAATCGCACTTTGCGAAGCATGGGAAGCAGGAGCTGTGAAAGATGGAGATTTGGTATGTCTTGCTGCTTTTGGTAGTGGATTTACTTGGGGTTCTGCTTTGATCCGTTGGTAATCTTTGAGCGAATCGTTGAATTGTGAAATTGCTGAATTGTTTTTCAGCAATTTTGGAATTCAACGATTTACACCATTCTTCTAAAACCCCAAACCAATAGCGGAAACCCCAAAAGCAATAACCACCAATAGGAAAAAGACTTGCCTAAATCAATTGGCTGCATATCTCCTACAGGCACAAAGGAAGCCCAATAGAAAGGATGTGCGTTATGTGAATACTTCTTCATAAAGTCCAGTTTTGCTTGTCGGAGTGCGGCATCTTTGGTCTTTCCAACTTTCAGATAGGTATAGAAAGACTGCATTAATTCCTGCGTCTTGGCATCATTAATATTCCATAGGGTAGTGAGGATGCTTTTCGCGCCTGCATAGCTGAATCCACGTGCCAAACTTATAATGCCTTCCCCACTTCGAAGTTCTCCAATACCTGTTTCGCAAGCACTTAATACGACTAAATCTGCTTGCAATTTCAAATCATACAAATCTCGATTATAAAGCAATTGATCCGAGAGCGTATCATTCGTTTTATAAAAGGCAAGAAAAGCATAGTCACCTACTTTGTCATTTGCCAAACCATGCGTTGCCAAATGAACAACTTTGCAACTGGGAGCAGCTTCCAAGAAACGTTTTTTTGTTGCTTTTTCTGCGGTATAAATAAGTCCGCCTATAAGCTTTTGAATGGCTTTTACTTCTGGAATATTATATTTTAACTGCGCAAGTTCCGTAGCTTCATCACTTATTCTAGAGGATAATGGGTCGGCTTGGAAGGCAGGAGCAAAGGCTAGAAAATCCTCGCGTGTTTGCGTATGAGTTCGCTCTTTCATCTCTTTCAATAGGGTCGCGGAGTAGTTGTAGCCTATCGAATAATCCTGAATGAGATAGCGGTGTGCCTTGAAGAGGTTGGCTTCTTTGTGAGCTTCTTTAATGAGCATTTCAAAAGGCAAATACCCTAGCATGCCACCTGGAATAATGCTGATTTCTTTCGTTAGGTCATATTGTTGTTCGATGGGTTGGAATAGGCGCTGGTATAACTGGTGAGCGCGTAGGACAAGGGTATCTGTTGCTGCTTTTTCATTAGGTGAAATG
>CALGLY010000829.1 GCA_937959095.1 uncultured Saprospiraceae bacterium | reverse complement strand
CTTCTAAATGGAGACAGGAAGTAGCACAAGAGTATGACCAAATCAAAGGTATGTATAATAAATACCAAGCAGAGCAAGTACTACTGAGCGATGAGTCGCGCCGCCAAAGAGAGGACGAAATCATGGAACGCGAAAAGCAAGTACGTGAATTGCAACGTCGCAAGTTTGGGCCAGAAGGCGAATTATTCAACCGTCGTCAGGAGTTGGTGAAGCCAATTCAGGATAGAGTATACCAAGCAATAGAAGATTATGCAACCGATAGAGGGTATGATTTTATCTTCGATAAGGGCGGTAGTGCAGGACTTATCTTCAGCAATGGCGAATATGACAAAACAGAAGATGTAGTACGTCGATTGAAGTAGTACAGCGAGTTTGTCAAAGCACATAAAAAATTTATCTTTGCACCGTTTCTATAAAAAGTAGCATTTAAGACAAGTGAAATTTTTAATAAAAATAGAATAATCTAGCCTATTTAGTTACGTCTAATTTCTATTTTAATTTTGATTTTCTTTTTATAGAAAGAGTGTCTTTGAATAATATAAGAACATATTTAAATGAGAAATGTATTAAAAATAGCTGTACTACTAATGGTGTTTGTAGCATCGACTAGTACTATGCAAGCGCAGAAATTTGGCTATGTTAACTCCTCTGAAATATTAGCAGAGTATCCGAAAGTGAAACAAGCAAATGCAAATATTGAGTCGTTCCAAAAAGTATTGGAGAAGCAATACAAGCAAATGCTAGAAGGCTTTCAGACAAAATATGCAGCCATTCAGCAAAAGGCGGCAAATGGTGAACTATCACCAAAGCAACAAGAAGAAGAAGCAACGAAATTGCGTGATGAAGAAGGAAAAATTGGCCGCTTCGAGCAAGAAAGCCAGCAGAAACTGATGAAAAAGCAAGAAGAGTTGCTACAGCCTATCATGGACGAAATCAATGCTGCTATTAAGCAAGTAGCAAATGAAAAAGGACTCCAGATGGTATTTGAAGCTAATGTGTTACTTTATAGTGACGAAAGTTCTAACATTAGCACTGCTGTAAAGAGTAAGTTAGGAATGTAATTTCCTTCTTTAATTAACCGTTACTAAATCAATCAAATAAAAACAAGCGCCGTCTAGTAGTTTAATCTATTAGGCGGTTTTTTTGTTTTGATAGTAAACCTAATATATGGAACATCCTGTTTTACTGTTTGATGGCGTATGTAATCTCTGTAATGGCTTTGTGCAATGGCTCATAAAGCGCGACAAAGAAAAACTATTTCGTTATGCTTCTTTGCAATCCGATACTGGACAAGCTTTATTGAAAGAAGCAGGCCTACCAACGGATAAAATAAGCACCGTAGTTTTGGCAGATAATGGTCGTTTCTATACACATGCGGATGTGTCGCTACGCATCGCGCAACACCTAGGTGGTGCTTGGAAACTGATGGGCATTTGCTATGTCGTGCCACGTCCTATTCGGAATGCGGTATATAACTGGGTCGCTAGAAATCGCTATCGTTGGTTTGGGAAAGCAGAAAGCTGTATGATTCCTACGCCTGAATTGAAGCAGTTATTTTTGGAGTGAAACTTTTGAAGTTTTCAAAACTTCAAAAAATTGTTTTTTCATCACCCTTCCATTATTCCCTTCATGATTGTTATCGGAGCTTCTGCAAATTCTAGTCCATGACCAATATTCGAAATGTGATGTACTCCTTTTAGATTTGGGAGTATTTTTCTAGCGCGCTTTTCGGTAGCTACTTGATCTATAAAGGTATCTTCTGCATCCAAAATAAAGTGCGTTTCTGCTTCTAAGGCGCGCAATTCTTTATTCCCGAAACGATAGGGATATTGGGTTTTTAGCTTATCATATCGAATAGTGTTTTCTAGGAAATCCACGATTGCTTCGCGCTGTTCGCCCTCTAATAGGCTAGGGTCATTGATGATGATTTTATCTAAAAATTCGCTAAGACTTGCCCGATTTCGAATTACATAGGGTTTGGCATTATAGAAAAGAATTGGCCACGTATAGCGTATCATTTTTAGTCCCACGGGGTTGCAGACAAAAGCACGTTTTATCAGCGAATTATTTACTTGTGCCAATTTAAAAATCAGAAAACCACCAAAAGAAACACCAGCTATATTTACACTAGAAAGTCCTAGGGTTTCTATCACTTCTTGCAACCATAGCCCATAGTCAAGCGGGCGTACTTTAGGAGCTTCCGTGTGGCTTAGACCAGGTTGTCCCAATACATCGAGTAAGTAAATACGGTAATTGTCGTAGAGTGAAGATAGATTGCCATTAATATCCCAAAAAATACCACAGGTCCGAAAACCAGGAATGAATAAAATAGGTTCTAAGTCCGTGCGTTCGTGGTTTTTGGATAGCAAGGCAGTACGTCCCCAAGCCGTCTCGAATTCGATGGGCGTATAACTTTTACTTACTCTATTCATCCAGTCTTTCGTCCAATTTTTCATTCTAGTGATTTTCTCATTACTTAATGTCAGAATCCTATTATCTTCGCGCCGTGCGGACAATATCGTCAATTCGGAGAATTTAGTAAGAATTAATTTAGTTTTTTGAATAAAGAACTCATAAGAGCTGTAGAGGATTTTTTTTTTAACTCTGCGTCTCCGCGACTCTGCGTTCAAAATAAATTTTACAAGTCATTCTCCACTTTTCAATTTCAGCATGCGATTATTAGTAAAAACGTTTCAGGGATTAGAGTCAGTTTTAGCGGAGGAGCTAAAAGCATTAGGCGCAACAGATATTCAAATTTTGCAACGCGCAGTAAGCTGCGAAGGCGACAAACGTTTGCTATATCGTGCCAATTACGAACTCCGCACGGGCTTACGCATCTTAGTTCCCATCACTTCCTTCAAGACGAAGCACGAAAACCACTTCTACAAAAAAGTACAAGAGGTGAATTGGAGTAAATACCTTGATTTAGAAACGACCTTTGCCATAAATGCCGTTACTTCCTCGAAATATCTAACGCATTCACTTTATCTAGTGCATAAAATGAAGGATGCTATCCTCGACCAAATGCGCGATAAAGATGAGCAACGCCGCCGACCTAGCATTGATAAAGAAAATCCGACTTGGCGATTTCATGTCTACATTGATAAAGAAAATCTTTGCACCCTCTACTTGGATAGTTCCGACGAAACCCTCTACAAGCGCGGCTATCGGAAGGCAGTAGGGATTGCGCCTATCAGCGAAGTGATGGCTGCTGGTATGATTGCGCTTTCAGGCTGGAAAGCCGATTGCACCTTCATTGATCCGATGTGTGGCTCTGGTACATTGCCTATCGAAGCAGCGATGTATGCTTACCAAATTCCAGCACAGTATTTTCGCAAGAGTTTTGGCTTTATGCGTTGGGACGATTTTGATGCCGAGCTTTGGCAAGATGTCAAAACGACTGCCGATGCGAACATAAAGGAAACTGGTCCAGCTATACACGGTTCGGATAAGGACGTGGAAGCCTTCAAAAATGCCCTAGAAAATGTAGAAGGAGCTAAATTGAGTGACAAGATAGAAATAACGTGGAAAAAGATGGAAGAGCGCGATGTGCCAGAAGCACCTGGTATTATCATATTCAACCCTCCTTATGATGAGCGCATGCCTGAAACGGATGTAGTAGAATTTTACAAAGGTCTCGGCGATGCGATGAAGCAACACTATACAGGCTACGATGCTTGGATTATCTCTTCCAATCGAACTGGTATGAAGAGCCTAGGCTTACGTACTTCTAAAAAAGTTATCCTCTTCAATGGCCCACTAGAATGCCGTTTTCATCATTATGAATTGTATCGCGGTACGCGAAAGCAGCCGAAGGAAGAATCAGTTGCGGTTTGAGCAATTAGGGATTTGGGATAAGATAAAGGAAAGCTTCAGGGCGTATTTTTGATTTGTATGTTGCCTTAGTTGCACAGCAGACGGGTGTTTATAGAAGTTTGGTGATGGATTAGACATAGAGTTAATTTTGAAAATGCTTATCTTACAGAAACTAAGGGGCTTACAATAGAACAACTTTCAATCGTGGAAACACTAAAGGATATTAGAGGATTGCCTGTAGGAATCGAACAAGAGTTAAGGGAAAAACATCCAAAGTTATTTAAACAACCAGAACAAGAATATCAATAGGGTTGAAAAGTAATGCGCTATATTCGTAAATTAGAAAATCAAGTAATGCCTGTAAAAGATAAATACCACGATATTGTAGTAAAAGCATTAGAAAAAGATGGTTGGGAAGTGACGCACGACCATTATTTCTTGCCTGTTGGTAGTCGTAAGTCTTATGTGGACGTGGCTGCGGAAAAGCCTATTTCTGCGGTGAAAGGGACGGAGAAAATTTTGGTAGAAATCAAGAGTTTTATTGGACGTTCAGAAATGACAGAGTTGCAAAAAGCACTTGGACAATTCAATTTGTATGTAGTAGCTCTCGAAGATTTAGAACCAGAACGAACGCTATTTCTGGCTGTGCCAGATCCTACTTACCGAGATCTGTTTGCAGAGCCAATTATTCAAAAAGTAATCAAGCGCAGTGAGGTCAAATTGCTTACCTTTGATATTGAAACAGAAACGATTGTACAATGGATAAAATAACAAGCTATAAGAAAATCGTAAAAGCCTTAGCTAACGAAATCGCGGATTTGACACCACCTGATAGTCAATTTGAAGTAGCGCGTGTCTTGGATGATGAGCATGGGCATTATCTGCTATACTCGCTAGGTTGGCAGAAAAATTATCGTGGTTATGGTTGCTTCTTTCATGTGCATGTACGTCCCAATGGGAAAGTTTATGTAGAGCATGATGGAACAGATTTAGTTATTGTAGATTTGTTGGAAGAGCGTGGAGTTGCCACCACTGATATGGTTTTGGCTTGGCATGCACCTTCACTTCGGGAAGAAACGGAGTTTGCAGTAGCGTAGCTACCGAATACTCCCGAAGCGTCTGCTCTTTGCCATATTGGAGGAGTTGCGGCAGTTTTCTGAAGCCTAAAGTGCTGTCGTAAGACAGGGCGCGTCTTTGGAAAATTTCTCAGGAGCATGAGTCAATGTAGTTTTCCGAAAATTCCATTCTTCGCTTTGCTCTGAATGATTAAGTTTCGGAAAACAAACGAGTACCAATTTCTAAATCCGCACCCGCACCGTCAAATACCCACCACGCCCTTCCGCAGAAATAATACCAGGACCAGGATAGCCCGTAGCACGGCGCGTGAAATAAGCACGGTCAAAAAGATTATTCATTCCTGCTTGTACGCGAAAACGCCCAACGCTATAGCTGGCAGAAATATCAGATACAAAATAAGTTGGAATCAAGCCGCGTGTAGCATTGGCAACTAGTGTAGCATTGGTCGCATCACTAAAATGCAGACGCACATACGTAAATAGATAGTTTGCTTGCCATTTGCGGTAGTTGGCAGCAATGCCTGTTTTTAGACTAATTGGTGGGATAAGTTCCACATCATTTCCCACAAATTCAGAGCGCCCAGAAAGGTAGTTGCCTTTTAAGAGACTGAAATTGACATAAGGACGAATAGAAAGTTCTTGCTCGCTCCCTTTTAGGATTTTCCAAATATCCGCTTCCACATAAGCCTCCAAGCCGAGTATACGCGCATTGCCAATATTGGTGCGATAAGCAACCACTTTTTCTACTTGAATCGGATCGGGGACGGTCAAATCCGCAAGTCCGATGCGGTTGTTGTATCGGAGGTAGAAGGCACTCACATCGAAACGGAATAAGCCTTGTGCTGCCGTGCCGCGTATGCCGATGTCTGCATTATAGCCGCTTTCATCTTGCAGTAGGGAGTCAATAATAAGATTGGGATTCACTACTGCCAAATCGCTAAAATTGATAGCGCGGTAGTTTTGGGAAATATTGGCGTAGGTCTCGATATCCTCCGTCAGACGGTAGCCTGTGCCAAGTCCGAAGAGTAAAAATTGGCGTTCATTTTCGCGCGCATCAGGAATGGTTTCTTCAAAAATAACTTCGCCTCCTGAAAAGATACGTCGCTTGTAAAACCCTTCGGAAGCAGTACGGATAAATTCATAGCGAATGCCAGGCGTAAGCGTCCAACGTTCGCCGATATTGAAGAGGTTTTCTGCAAAAAAAGCAACATTTCGACTAGGGAATTCATAGTTCGATTTCTCTAGGTTTTCAGGATTTAGGAAACGGAAATCAGGATCGCTCCCATCGGACGCATCGCCTTGTTTGTTGCGGGTGAAACCGCGATAATAGCGATAACCCATCAAGAAATTTGTAATGCGTCCTGCTATTTTATAGCGATGAATAAGACGACCTTCCGAGCCGAAATTTTCATAATCGCCGACCACCAAATCCCGCTCCCGCATCGGATCGGGGCGATTGATTGCACCCAATTCACCGAGGGCTTTCCGACGCGCATCTAAGACAAAATTGCGAAAGTTGAGCTGTGTGTTTTTAGAAAGTTCATAATCAATATGCAAAGCGGCTAATTTCCAATCGACATCGAACCAATTGCGGGCGCGTTTCGATTGGCGCGGGTTGTCTCGAAATTCAAAATCGACTAAACCACCTGCTTGCTGCGCTAGGTAGTTCATGTGCGTGAGTTCCAAGCCTACTTTTAGCTTCTTCGTGATGTCATAATGTACATCTAAGTAAGCCGTATTTTGTTCAAAGTTTGAATTTTCGCGCCAGCCATCGCCTTGTTTTCGCTGATAAAAGCCATAATAATTAAACTTGCCTTTTGTGCCTCCAATGCTATTGAAACTATTGAGTAAGCCGAATGAACCTAGTGTGTTTTCGGTGATAAATTCAAATGCCTTATCGGGGGTGCCTTCCTTGAGTTTAAAATTCAATAAACCCCCAAATTGCGTTCCATATTGCAAACTCGCAGCTCCGCGCACAATCTCTATGCGCTGCAAAGCTTGGGTAGGAGGCGTGTAGTAGGACTCTGGATAGCCGAGGGCATCGGCACTAATATCGAAGCCATTTTGTCGGGTATTGAAATTAGAGGTTCTATTCGGGTCGAGTCCGCGCGCACCGATAGCGAGTTGCAAGCCTGCACCATCGCTTTCCCACACATTTAGTCCTGCTACACTGCGGTAAACTTCGCGAGCATTGTTGGTCGCTAGGTTCGCTACGATGCCATCCAGATTGATGACTTCACTCTTTTTGGCGGCATAAATCGCTGTGCCCTCTACACCGCGTAGGTGTCGGAAGGTATTGAGTTCTCCTTTCGCGGAAATTTCTACCATTTGTAATTCAGAAGAGAGTGGGGTGAGTAGGATTTCTAGCTGTTTTTTAGAAGTGTTCAGTTCTATTTCTTGAGTGTGGCTATTATAGTTTTGTAGAAATATCTGTAAGGTATATGTCCCAAAGGCGAGGTTTTCAAAACGAAATGCCCCTGTTTCATC
>CALGLY010000828.1 GCA_937959095.1 uncultured Saprospiraceae bacterium | reverse complement strand
AAATTTAGAGTCTTATAAGTGCCACCTCTTAATTAAACGGGTAGTTCTAGGAGCTACCCGTTTAATTAAGGAGTGACACTTAAAAGCTTTGTTAAGAAATGAAGTGACATGAAAACACATTGGAAAAGCTTAGGATTTTTGGTAGGTGCGGTAATTTTATTGGCAGCCTGTGCGAAGGATGAAGACGAAGTATATGTGAATACGCAATTCGAGTATTACTTCCAACGCTTTGAAGAAGCTGCTCTGGAACGCGGGATGGAATTGGATATTGAAGACCTCACGGCACATATTTCTATTAATTTAGGAACAAATGTAGCAGGCGTTTGTGAAACAGCAGAAACAGGAGACCGTACTATACGAGTAGATGACATTTATTGGGAACAGTCGGATGAGTGGGGACGAGAGTTTGTCATCTTTCACGAATTAGGACATTGCGTGCTAGGGCTTGGACATACCGACACACAAGATGCACAAGGCAATTGCGTGAGTATTATGCAGAGTGGATTGAGTGGTTGTGTGATGCCTTACAATGAAACGACACGAGAGGAGTATTTAGATGAATTGTTTCAGTAAAAAGCTATAAAGAAATTAAATATTCCCAAAAACTACTAAGGAATAAAAAACGGGAAGCATGAAGGAGCATTACTTAGGGTATACGGCTAAGGAGTTTGTACAAGATAAGGGATTCAAGGAGTGGATTGTGCAAAAAGAACATCAGCAAGATTGGGTACAATGGTTGCAGAAGCATCCTAGTAAGCGGTCGGAGGTGTTGGAAGCCTTAGCCTTAGTAGAAACGAGTAAGTCGAAAGCGATTTCTAGTCTTCGTATGCGAGAACTGCGTGCTATGGTGCAGCCTCCTCAAGCACAAGCTTTGGCGCATAGTCGCATGCAACGCGATAATGTATTGGTGCATACGCCTTTAGATTTACCTGAAAATACGAAAAAATCAAACCCAATTAAGCAGTGGATTCCTTATATGGCGGTGGCTTGCATGATTGTACCTTTAGCCTTTTTTCTATTGAGTGCCAAGCAGCATAGCCACAAAACCGTAATAGCCGACAGAGGTGCAACACACCCCAATTTCACCTTACCAGATGGCTCTATCGTGAAGCTGAATGCGGATTCTAAATTGACCTACGATCCTAAAACATGGGATGAACAACGCATCGTTAATCTGGATGGAGAAGCTTTTTTTGAAATAAAAGAAGGGAGTATGTTCACGGTATCCACTACCAAGGGAGAAGTGAATGTACCTGGTGCAAGTTTCAATGTGAATGCGCGGAATGAAGCACTCGAAGTAGCTTGTTTTTTGAGAAGTGTACAAGTAAAAAACAAGCAAACAGGGGAAAAAATGGAGATTCGAGCGCAAGAACAAATCGCGCTAAATGGGCAAAAAATGGAAAAATCGAACTTCGATATGCGCGCTTATGCGACTTGGAGAAAGGGAAGTTTTTACTACCAAGAGAAGCCTGTGGGAGTGATTTTAGAGGAAATAGAACGCCAATATAATGTCCATATCAAAGCACCAAAGGCACTAGAACGCCAACAACTCGACTTTTTCTTCGACTTGCGCGAACCGCTCGATAATACGGTAGAAAATATCGGAAGAGCCTTGAATGTGGAGGTGCAAATAAAGGAGGATACGATTATTTTGTCGGAGGTGCGAGAGGAATTTACGAAGGTGGGATAAGTTCGCTTTTAGCTTATTTTCTTATTATTGCATAACCTCTCTCAGGATGGCATGCGCCTGCACGCCTAAGAAATTTTCTAAATGCAGTTGATAATACTGAATCAATTGTTCGAGCAATTCTGCACGATTTTTTTTACTTATTTTACAGTTGTGGCAGTCCTCTATTGGGCATTGTAAGAGGTAGGAAAGGGCTTCGCTATTTGCTTCACTCATATCATACTTCAAGAGTTCAAACTCCAAAAAAGTACCTTCTTTTAGATTGAAGTAGGGCGTATCTTCGGTATATTCTCCGTTGGGGGCAAAGCCTAGAAAAACCGAAAGATTGGCCAAAAAATATAGATGAATATTCGCCACAGAATCAGGCGTTTGATCGAGAAAGGAGTAGGTATGAAAAAGGAAGTTGAATAAAGCTTCGTTCTGTTCCGATTCTTTGAGGGTTTTCTGTGCTACTTCCGTTATGAATAAGCCTACCGAACTACGCCGAATATCGAAGGGCAATTGCTGATAAACGTAGGCTGCTTTTAGTTCTTTTACACGATTCAGCTCTTTGTTTTCACGATCGTAAGCTACCATTTCTAGCAGTGACATCAATTGCAAAAGACTAGCTGAAAACTTCGGCTTCTTTGTTCGTACTCCAGATACGATATACTTGCGTAAGCCTTTCGCTTCAGTATAAATTTCAGTAATAAGACTCGTTTCTGAATATTTGAACGTACGCAGGACAATGCCGCGAGTTTTAAGTAGCATAATTTTTTTTAGAATGAAAATAACAAGAAAAAATGATTTTTCATTTTCATTGTTATTTTCATTTTAATTATCTCTAGCGTTTTTCTTTGGCACCTATGCTCAAGGTCGCATGTGGTACAGCTATTAAACGCTCTTTTGAAATTAAATTGCCTGTCTCTCGACAAATCCCGTACACTTTATTTTCAACACGAATCAAGGCATTTTCTAAGTGGCGAATGTGCTTTTGCAAGCGCACCGACGATGCTCCTAATCGCTCTGTTTCTGTATTATTGATGGCATCATCTAATCCGCGTACTTTTGCATCTGGATTTCCTGCAAGATCCCCCTGATGTTGGCGAATTATCTCTAGCTGTTCTTGTGCATCCGCTAGTTTTTTTGTTAGCAACTCTTTAAAAAATAGCAACTCCTCATCCCCATAACGCGTCTTTTTATCTGACTCTTTCATGAAGTAGTTTTTTTTAGCGCATGAATAAGTAGTGCGTGGTATTCATGCTATCATCAAATCCCAAAATATTATATGGCAAAGCAACGCCACAAAAGTACAAATTGTTTTGTCACATTCCATGATGAATATAAAATTTGAATAAACAATGTTCTTACGTTTTTCCATTTCCTACTTCTATTTTTCTTTTGGTTCGCCTTTTTTATTGATCTTTTTAAAACCTTCGATTGCATCATTATAAACTGTCACCGCCAGATTATAATGCTTTAGTTTCCAGCCTTCATCCGTTTGCAGGAGTACACCTGAACCTCGGCAAATGCCCATCCAAGTGTCCAAGAGTTCATCGAACCAAGCCATCTTTCCATCCTCCGAAATCGTCCAATGTCGTTCTGTAGCCGTGAATGCCCAAGCACTTTCTCGCTCGAAATATTTCTTCGACCACTCCTTCAGTTCATCTCTCAACCAACGCTCCGAAGGATCGGTACCTAGATAGATTGCATCTTCGGTCATACTACCAAAAAAAGTATCTTCATCCGCTTCGGCTGCTGCTTTGTGCCAATTATCCATAAAGGTATCGAGTAAGGTTTCATGGTCTTCTATACAGTTCGAGCGGCGGCGCGTATCCACAATGGAGGTGATCTTCCAGCCTGTTGTCGTTTTGAAGAGTTCAAATGAATTGATACCACAATGGCTCAGCTTCCCATTTAGATAGAAGGTATATTCTGTCCAGACGGTAGCTAAGTTGCCATCTATTTTAGTATCGTAACTCCATATTTTTTCTTCCAAATTGTAGGTAGAAGTGCCTATACTTTCTACAAAGCCATTAACGTCTTCCTCCTTGAATTGAGGATTCCCTTTCTTATCGGTATAGGTGGTGGCAAGGCGTGCATTCGGATAAAGCGTAGCGCGAATTAACGCACTATCTTTTTTTAGCATTCCTTCAAAGAGTTGCTGAATAGGTGCGATGACTGCTTGTTTCTCTGTGCTTTGTGCGAATAGGGTGCTGCTACAAAGTACTAGTATAACTATGTTTTTCATATCGAAAGGATTTGCTCAAATTTAGGTTTTCTTCTTATCATTCAGGAATTTTAGGCAAGGATATTGAATAATACCAATTCATTTTCTTAAGGTGTGCCTGTAATTTGTTTTTACCGAATATGAGTGGCGATTGTTTTAGTAAGGGAATCGGCAAAAAATAACCTACCCGTTTGTTTTGTTCTTTTTCCAGACAGCTTCGTTGCTCATCAGTTACAGAACCAGCTATGCGCCTTCTTCGCGCCTTACTGTCTGAAAAAATAACGAATCCAAACTATGGGTAGGTTATTTTTTGCCGATTCCCTTAAATGACATAGTTTTAGCCATCGGACGCTTGCCAAGCGTCCGACGACTAGGCGAATCCAGTATGTCAAATAATAGTGATTCAGCTATATTCAAGCCAAATGCATCAAGAAGGGTGATTTCTACTTACATTTTACTATATTTTCTCTTTCAAATAATCGAATACATTCACTAATTCATACCTCGGACTACGCTCCATAAATTCTCTAAAAAAAGCAGTATGTGTCGCCCCCATCAGGATGAATACGCGGTCATCTTCCTGTAGTTCTATTTGGTTCAGATTTGAATACATTCTTAGGTTTCTATGATAGAATTTTGCGGCTTCATCCGCACCTTCAAACTTGCCTTCAGTGCTTACGTGAGTTAGGATATCCGCATTGATATTTATCAAAAAATCTAAGGTTTTATCTTGGTTTATATTTATCAATTTATCTAAGGTGCTACCTGAATTGAAATCGCCTCCTAGTATCTCTTCTGCCTTCTTCAAAAAGTCGAGATAAGTTGTGAATGGTCGTTTTGCCTTTAGCTGTCTTCCGATGCCATAGTTG
>CALGLY010000827.1 GCA_937959095.1 uncultured Saprospiraceae bacterium | reverse complement strand
GTGTGCATGAGGTACTTCTAAACCAATAACTGCCACACCAATACGCTCACAAGGAATCGCTGCTTTTAGAGATTTTGCTACTTTTTTAGCAAACAGCATTAAATCGCCGAGCAAATCATCTTCTATATCGAAAATATAGTCTACTTCTTGCTTCGGAATGACTAAAACGTGTCCTTTTTTAAGGGGAAAAATATCAAGAAATGCTAAAAAGCGATCATCCTCTGCTACTTTATGGCACGGAATTTCGCCCTGCACGATTTTTGAAAAAATACTTGCCATTATTAATAGTTACAAATTCTTTATATGAGAAAGCGTCGAACAATTCATGATTGTCCGACGCTTTTTTTAATTTAAAACTTAATTACACAATACCATTCTTTTCAATCTCTAGTATTGCCGCTATATGTGCATCTGCGATTGCTTGACGCACATCATCGCGCATGAGTTTTTTTACTTCTTCTTTATTATTGAAAAAGCCATTTTCGGTCAAAACCGCAGGCATTGCAGTCTTATTAAGTACGTATAGATTACGCAGCTTCGTTGTTTTCAGTTTACGATTTCTCCAGCCTGTTGCCTGAATCAAATGTTTCTGAAAAACGCCTGCTATTCGTTTGCCATTGGTACTATTCTTATGGTGCCATGTTTCAATTCCACTTGCAGAAGTCCAATTGGAATTCGGCGCAGGTTGTGCGGCATTGGAATGTACTGATACATAAATAACGGGTAATTGCCCATTTCTATGAATCCGATTGGCACGAATGCAACGATCTTGAAGGCTTACATCTGTGATTTCAGATACCACATTGGTAAAAGACACTCCACGTTCGCGCAAGCCACCTATAATACGTCCTACAATATCTCGGTTGAATTCGTATTCAAAAAACTGCACCGTAATACCATCCAAATCAAATTCAGGAGAACGCTTGCCTGGGGTCTCTTCACCATGCCCATTATCCAGACACCACATGAACCGTGCTTTGTGCGTTGGTTCAGGATCAGGTGCTATGACTACTACATCATCATCGTCATTATCTTCGATAATATCAATGATGTCATCTTCCCCCGTGGTATCGTCTGTATTATCCGTCACCTCTTCTTCTATAGGAATCACCTCACCTGGCTCTATATCAAAAGGCAAGTCTCCCTCAATAATCACCGTATCCTGCGGTAAATCCGCAGAATCACTAATCAATTCTTCCTCCTTCTCGTCCCGAGTATCCGTGGTAGTATTCGTATCCTTATTACCTGTATCAGGCTTTGTATTATCGTCAGTCGTATCAGGTGTTTTAGGCTTTTCTGGTTCTGTTGCCAGTGATCCGAATAGCCGCCCTAATAACTCGAAAAATTGCTTTAACATATGATTATGGGTCTTTTTTTAATTGAAAATTGATAAGGGAAAATTGATAATGAACCTCTTTCTATCCAACTTCCTTTAACCAAAGATAAGGGTAGTTTTCTAAAAATCAATTTTCCCTTATCAATTCTCCATTTTCAATTACGCCTAAAGTCGATCTGCGCGCTTAAATATTCGATCAAAACGAATGCCTTTAAATGGATTGCCATCTTTTGCTGACATCCAGATAATAAGCGGCTTTCCTACCACATGATTTTCTGGCACAAAGCCCCACATTCTAGCATCTTCCGAATTGTGGCGGTTGTCCCCCATCATCCAGTAGTAATTCATCTTGAAGGTATATTGATTCGTCTTTTCACCATTTATGATGAAATCATTACCGCTTTGCTTAAAATCATTGCCTTCATATACGGCAATAATACGGCGATACAGCGCGATATTATCCGGACGCAGCGTAATCGTTGCCCCCTTCTTAGGAATATAAAGCGGTCCAAAATTATCCCGATTCCACTTGAAGTGCTGTGGATCGTGCGGGAATATCTTCTCTGGCGAATCCACGGTTTCTCCCACTGCCGCAGGTTCTATCACGATACTTGGATCCATCGCTTGTATTTTCGCTTTCTGATCGTCATTCAGTACCAATATCATCAAGCCATCGTTACTACCTTGTTCATCTTCTTTTGAAATGCCCCACTCATCAAACTTTCGCTTATTGATAGCCGTACCTGGAGGATATTTCACCAAATAAACAAACTGCAAAGTAGACGGATTTTCGGCTGGTGCGCCATTGATATACACCTGTCTATCCCGAATTTCTAAAGAATCACCTGGTATGCCTACACATCGCTTGATATAGTGATCTTTCTTATCAATTGGGCGAGTAATCAAATCACTCTTGCCTTGCTTAATGCGCTGATGATGCTGTGGAATTTGGTCGCGTACTGAATTGCGTCGATAATCGTAGACACTCCAAGTCCGTTGCGGAAAGACATATACGCTATCGCCTTCTGGATAGTTAAATACCACAGGATCATTTCTGTCAATATTTTCTATGGCAGGTAAGCGATGAAAATTCAAGCTAGGGTTTTCTAGATAGGATTCGGTATTCAATATCGGTAGGCGGTTGTGCAAAAGAGGTACCATTGCCACCGTTTTCGGAGTACGAATACCATAATGTGCCTTACTTACGAATAGAAAATCTCCGACTAACATCGAGCCTTCCATCGAAGAGGTTGGAATCACATAGGCTTCTATCAGAAACATCCGAATGAATGCCGCAGCAAATACCGCAAACGCAATCGCCTCGACCCATTCGCGTATCGCTGTTTTCTTATAAGGATTGTTCGCTTCTAGTTTTTTCAAGGTACGCGTTTCATTCTTTTCTGCCGCTTCCTCCATCCGCGCTTGGTACTCTTGCTCCATGATGCGACTTTGCCCTAAATACTTTTCTTCTTCCTTATTTCCTAGAAGAATAAAATAAATAGGCGCAGCCACTACTGCTAGAAAACTATGTACAAATTTATACTTTCCAAAAGAACGCACGAGTTCTACTGCCATAGTAGCAAACACGAAAATATTGACTAATGGAATGAATAATAAAGCGACATGCCAAGTCGGGCGACCAACCAGCTTACACCATTCCACAAAATTCATCACAGGTACTAAGCCTTTCCATGCGTCTACGCCTGCCTTTGGAAATATAAAATAGAGTCCGATACTTAATAGAAGGTATCCAACAATTAGAAAAATCAGAATACTCATTTGTAATATTAAATTTTATCTCTGTATCAGGATTTTCGGGATTATAGACTTTTCAGAATTAGAAAGCTCGTAAATCTTCGATATACATTGCCTTATAACTTTTAGAAAATCGAAGGTTTTCTAAAAGTAAAATTCTGCTAATTCTCTAACCCTGAAAATCCTGATCAAAATAGTTTTGGGCTTGCTAAGGTGATAAAATATCCGATAATTGGACTAAATAAAATAGACCAAAAAACAGATTTACCATAGCCAATACGTCGCTTTCTGCCGATATTTTCTGCTACTAAATGCGCTAAAGCCACATTTACAATTAATAAGAAAACAACCATATATTGATACTCCATGATTTAGTTTTTAGTTTGATAAAATGCCTTTTTATCTAAAATCAAGCTATATCTCGTTCCCTCTTTCGAGAGGATTAAGTCATTAAATTCCCAAGTGTTCGCTGCCGTTTTTGTAAGGATTTTAGAACCGTTCAATTTAGGCATAAATAGCTCCACTTTTGTGTCCTCTTCTCCATTGAAAAGTGCAAAAGCACTCAATGTTTGATCGAGGCTTGCATCATTTGGATGTAGGCGAATTCCTTGCTCAAAAACGCGCAAACAAGTCTGTTTTAGTTCCGACCAAGTTTCGCCTGCTGCTGCTTTGCAGTTATGTTCATCAGTATTTGCTCCGACTAAAGGAACAGGTTCCTCATTTGCTTGTTCCTTGGTAGCTTCCGTATTGCTACAAGCAAAACAGATAGAAATTAGTAAGAAGAAGAAATAATATTGTTTCATCTTATATTTCATTATCTCGCAAATCCTTTGCTAAACTTGCTTTTTTAAGTCGCTTATGCGTTCGTACATAATTGACATCTGCTGCATTGTCTATACTCAACTGGATAAAATAATAATTGATATGTTCCAGTATCGCAAAAACATTCGCCAGAATAGCCCATAGTAATAAATTCTCTGGCTTAATTGTCCAATCTGAAAGATACAACTGCACCAAAAAAACTAAAGGCATCAAGATAATTAAATACAAATTTATCTTTTTAGAACGCCTAAAGAAATTAAGATTTTTTTGTTGCCCAAAAACTTTATTCGTCAGACGATAAAGTTTCAATTTCCAATAGTGCTGTCCTTGATAGAGTATAAAAATACAGGCAAGTAGCCCATAAATTAAAAACAAAATATCTTGAACCGAGTTATAAAAAAGCAAACACACGACTATGAATGGAAACGTCCCAAAGGCATGAAATCGCTCGGTAGGATAATACCATTCTAGGCGTTTTATTAGCTTTGCTTTACTCATAGCATAATTGGTTTAATTTATTACCTCCACAAAGATACCTAAACCCTTCTAGTCACCAATAAAATCTGCCGAATGGCTGGTTTCAACCGACAACTGAGCGATTTTACATGATAATATCTTCCTCTCCAAAGAGGCGTTTATCCTTGCAACGAATAATACGCGCAGGGAAATTTTGCAAAACGCGGTAATCATGCGTAGCAAACAAAACCGCCGTATCATGCTGTTGTGCAAGATTGCGCAGCAAGAGTAAAATATCATCCGCAGTATCTGGATCTAAATTACCTGTTGGCTCATCTGCCAAGATAATAGCGGGATCATTGAGCAAAGCACGAGCGATCACTACCCGCTGTTGTTCCCCGCCAGAAAGCGTGTGCGGCATTCGATTTTCTTGCCCTTTCAAGTCTACTTGTTCTAGCATGGTATAAATCCGCTTATGGATCTGCACTTTATCCTTCCAACCTGTAGCGCGAAGTACGAATTGTAAATTATCATAGACCGTTCGGTCGGGCAATAGGTTGAAATCCTGAAAAACCATACCTAATTTCCGACGCAGCAAAGGAACTGTTTTGCGGTTCAGTGTCCGCAAATCAAACCCTACGACATGCCCTTGCCCGTGATTAAGGGGCAAAGCAGCATACAAAGTCTTCAAAAAGCTCGACTTTCCGCTGCCTGTTTTACCAATGAGATAGGTAAATTCGCCCTTTGCCAAATTCATATTGACAGATTGCAGTACCAAATGCTCTCCTTGATATATATTTGCATCGCTTATTTGGACGACGGTATTATTCATCTTTTTAGATGTAAGATACTGGATATGAGATATGAGATTGTTCTATCTCTTAAAAACTTTCAGAACGCGAAAGTACATAATCATTTGGATTGTATAAAAGTCATCCTCAAAATGACATAGTTTTGATGGTTTATTCGTTCAAATTAAAGCACTTTTGCGGAATATTGAACCATATAAGACATAGAAGCACATAGAATAAAAATCGCAAAGCGATTTAAATAAAAACTTAAATGTACTTATATCCCTTACATGGTTTTTAAAAATCACATAGCATGAAAAAATTATCTGTTGTTTTAATTGCCATGATAGGCGTAGCAATTTGGTTATTGACTACGGCTTCGGACGATATGAGTACCTATTCTACCTTTATGGACGCGAGTCTATCGGGTAAAAAAGTGAAAGTAGTAGGACAATTATCGAAGGATAAAGAAATGTACTACGACCCAGGCAAAGATCCGAATTATTTCAGCTTTTATGTGAAGGATAACGATGGCTTGGAGAAAAAAGTGGTGCTACTAGCTGAAAAACCACGTGATTTTGAATTGTCGGAGCAAATCGTAATTACAGGTAAAATGAAAGGAGAGGAATTCGTGGCATCAGATATGCTAATGAAATGCCCATCCAAATACAAAGACGAAGAAGTTTATATCAAAGGAGCGCAAGGGTAAAATTGTTGATGCTGTTGAAAAGGGTGAAATTGTTGAATTATCAACAACTTTCATCAGGCTCACCACAACCAACAAATCTAAAGAAGAATGGACAGTATACAATATATAGGAGAACATTTATTGCCAGGGCAAATCGGGCAAATCGCCGCTTTATTCGCCTTTGTGGCGAGTAGTCTAGCTGCCGTAGCCTACTATTTTGCGACACAAAAGCAGGATACCTCCGAAGCCGACAATTGGCTTTTCATCGGGCGATCTGCTTTTGTGGCGCATGGTTTGGGCATTTTCGTAGTCATTGGTATCATTTTTTATATCATGCTCAATCAGCACTACGAATATCAGTATGTGCAAGCGCATGTATCCGAAGATTTGCCCCTTCGATATATTTTTTCTGCCTTTTGGGAAGGACAAGAAGGGAGTTTCTTGCTTTGGATGTTTTGGCATATTGTGCTAGGCATGATACTTATGGTGACCGCCAAAAAATGGGAAGCCCCTACCCTATCTGTCCTAGCCTTGGTGCAAGTCATTTTAGGCAGCATGATTTTGGGGTTATACGTCACCGAAGAACTGCGCGTAGGAAGTAGCCCACTGTTACTGCTCCGCGAAACGATGAACGCCCCCATCTTCAATAATGCGGACTATTTGAGTCTCGTGAAAGGCAACGGACTGAATCCTGCGCTACAAAATTATTGGATGACGATTCATCCACCGACTTTGTTTCTAGGTTTTGCCTCTACGGTAGTGCCATTTTGTTTTGCTATTGCAGGACTTTGGACGAAGCAGCACAAAGCATGGCTGAAACCCGCCTTGCGTTGGTCGCTCTTCAGTGCAGGCATCCTCGGCACGGGTATCCTTATGGGTGGCGCGTGGGCGTATGAAGCACTCAATTTTGGTGGCTATTGGGCATGTGATCCTGTGGAGAATGCATCGCTTGTTCCTTGGTTGATTCTATTGGCAGGTATCCATTCCAATCTCATTGCGAATGCAACGGGGCATTCCGTGCGGACTTCCTATATTTTTTACATCCTGACCTTTCTTTTTGTCCTCTATTCTACCTTCTTGACCCGTAGTGGCGCACTAGGCGAAACTTCGGTGCATGCCTTCACAGAAATGGGGCTAGAGACACAGTTGATTATCCTGATGTCTACCTTTTTCATATTGGGTTTTGGGCTATTTGCAATTAGAAGTAAATCCATTCCAAGTCCTGTGAAAGAAGAAGCTACGCCTTCTCGCGAATTTTGGATGTTCATTGGGACTTTGGTGCTACTTTTCTCTTCGATACTCATTACGGGTTCTACTTCTTTGCCGATTTACAATAAAATTCGCCAAGTCTTCGATCCTGTTTTTGAAGGTATTGTGATAGATGATGCCAATGTACACTATAATAAGTATCAGCTTTGGATTGCAGTCTTCATTGCTTCGCTTTCGGGTATCGCGCAATATTTACGCTATCGCGAAGTAAATTTTGGAAAATATGCTCGAAGGTTTGCGACGCATTTAGGCATTGCCCTTGCAATTACCGCAGTACTCACCTACCTATTTTCACTTTGGATAAATCTACACTCTTGGCAATATACCGTCTTGTTGGCTACTTGCTTATTCGCGATAGTCTCGAATTTGGACTCCTTTATTTCCTTTTCCAAAGGCAATAAAAAAGCCGTTGGTGCAGCCTTATCGCATATTGGTTTCGGAGTGATGATAATTGGAGTATTGGCTTCTAGCCTGAATAAAACCGTAATTTCAAGTGATCCTTTTGCGATGCAAGGCTTATTTGAGGGCGCAACCACTGAGACATTCAAGAAAAATATCGTATTACTCAAAAACAATAAGACCTTCATGGATGACTATGAAGTCACTTATGTAAGCGATGAAACGGAGAAGCATATTCGAACATTTTATCTGAACTTTAAGCAGCGCGACGAAGCAGGCAATGTAACCGAAGAGTTCATGCTCGATCCGAATATTTTATACAGCAAAGACTTTACAAAAATTGACTATACCAATCCTGCTACCAAGCACTATTTAGCGAAAGATGTCTTCACGCATATCACCTCGCTATCGAAGGAGGAAATAGATCCTGAATACGCAAAAACGGTAGAGGACAGCCTAGAATACACTGCTTTCGATGTGGAGATTGGAGAAGTATTCCCACTTTTTGATACGATTAAGCTTGATAATTTAGATACTGCTATTGTGCGGACTTATCAGGCAGAAATCCTAGAAGTGAAGAAGCAAAACGCGACACATATTGATTATGTAGCCGAAGAAGGCGACCTCACGATAGGTGCAAAAGTGAGAGTAAGCTTTGAAGATTCGGTCTATTATGCCAATCCAATATTAGTTTTGCGCGGGCAATTTTTGTATTCCTTCCCAGATAAAGTGAATGCACTAACAACCAAAATCAAGATAGACGAAACTATTTTTGATCGCCTTTTTGTAGCAGAAAGCGATTTGGAATATGAAACGTTCAGCATCAAGCAAGGCGAAAGCTTCCAATATAAAGGGCATAAACTGACTTTCATCGGCTTCGATAAAAATCCTGCGCATCCTGCTTATGATAGGGAAGAAGGCGATATTGCGGTGAGTGCTATAATAGGTATAGATGATAAATATGAAGCAAAACCACTCTATCTAATACGCGGAAATCGTCCTTTCAACTTAAAGGATGAAGTAGCAGATTTAGGACTGCATTTACGCTTTGCGTCCATCGACCCGAAAACGGAAAGTATGGAAATCATGCTTGCAAAACAAAATACCGTCAATACACGCATTCCCTTAGCAATCACTACCGATTCCCCACGCTCAGATTATATCGTATTACAAGCAATTGAGTTTCAGGGTATCAATTTGTTTTGGTTGGGTTCTGTCGTGATGCTGCTTGGTTTGTTTTTCAGTATGTGGCAGAAGAGAATTGAAAATTAAAAATGGAAAATTGAGAATGCAGAACAGAATTATTCATCCATACGGACAGGTTTTTTAATTTTCAATTCTCCATTAGCAATATATGATTCAAAAAGTAATAATAATAGGCTGTGGCAATGTAGGCTATCATTTAGGCAAACGCTTCCATGAAGTAGGCGTAGAGGTGGCGCAAGTATTCAGTAGGAAGCTAGAAAAGGCGACGCGCTTGGGGCTATCTATTGATGCAGCCTACACCGATTCCTTAGCAGCTATTCGTACCGATGCAGACCTCTATATATTGGCGGTTTGGGACAGTGCTATAGAAAAGGTGCAAGCAACCTTAGCAAAGCAACTTCCCGAAACAGCATTGGTCGTCCATACCTCAGGTTCTTGTCCGCAGACGGTATTTACGGCTTTTCAGAATCATGGCGTTTTTTATCCCTTGCAGACTTTTTCGGTAGCGCGATCTGCTAACTTTGAAATTATGCCGCTTTGCGTAGATGCTACACAAGCACGGCATATCGAGGCATTGGAAGCACTCGCCCGTCGCATTGCGCCGAATGTATATCGCATCACCGATGAACAACGCTCCAAACTACATGTGGCAGCCGTTTTTGTCAATAATTTCTCCAATCACATGGCTACTATTGCGCACGACATCACCGAGCGAGAAGGCTTATCCTTCGATTTGTTGCGCCCGCTCATGCTAGAAACCGCTTTGAAAATACAAGCACACGAACCACGAAAAGTACAGACTGGCCCTGCCGTCCGAAAAGATGAAAGCACCATTCAACGGCATTTGGACTATCTACAATATGATAGGCAACTGCAAGAACTATATACCTTATTAACGAAAAGTATTATGCGGTAGGAAATGTGAGAATTACTTCTTGTCTCACATCTTAAAACACGCCTGCTCCGCGCGTCGGGCAGGTCTCACATCTAAATAATGAGAATAATCGGCTATATCGAGCATCCGAATCTAAAAATCACGGTTTTCAAAATGAATAACCGTCTATCCGTCAAGTTTGAGTCGGGACTGTATGAAGAAACCTACAAATTTCGCGAAAGCAACAACATATCCAATATCGACCATATCAAAAAGATAGTGGACGCGGACTTCATTTCTGATGTAGAACAGCACCTAGCAAAGATGCACCAAAGCAAAGTAGCTGCTCTAAGTCGCTATTTGCCGCCTGCGGAGGAGGATGAATTTGAGGAGATTATCTAATTTCTAGATATTTTTAGCGAAAATTCGCTATTCAGAATAAGATTTTGCAACTGATGTTGTATTTTCGCGTTCTCTTAATATAAAATCCAAGTAATTAGTA
>CALGLY010000826.1 GCA_937959095.1 uncultured Saprospiraceae bacterium | reverse complement strand
AATCGCCAGATACGACACTTTTATCGCCGCACATCACATAGTTGCGCCACGAAATAGAAGGGAAATTGGTACTTAGCCATTTATGTTTATCCAATAGCGAATTGGGGAATTCTTGGGTAGCGGTCACTACAAAAATTTCGTAATCTGCTTGCAGTTGTTCGATAACAGTTTGGCAATTTTCCATCACGACGACATCTGCAAAAAAACCAACATCATGTAGGCGATTGCGAAGGTGACGCGCATCGGGAAGGTCGTATATTTTTTTACCTTGATAAGTAGCTTCTTCGGGGCGATATCCAAAGGCTTCTTCGTAACAGAGGAGGAGCTTTTCGTACACATCTGCCATTACTTCATCCATATCTATTAAAATTCGTTTCATGCTTCATAACGTTAAAAAAACAACTTCCCGATTTGCGAATCAATTTTGGTAATAAAGTGCTTCACTTCAAACGACTTGCCAAAAATGATTCGCTTTGAAATCGAGAAGTTGTTTTTGTACTCATACAAAATTACTGTCATTGCGAAATTTCGCTAAATAATGATACTTTTGTATTTAAATATGATGTTATATAAAAGACGTTTTTTATCCAAAATGCCATTTGCTAAAAGCTGATGGAAAAAATTTAGAAGAAGTTAAACATTACACTTCATTACTACGTAACATCAGTTATCAATTAGAAAAATGGCGGCGAAGACACAGACCGATAAAATAATACTAGGCGTAAAAGTACGGCAATTTCGACAGGATAATAAGTTTTCTTTAGCAGAGTTGGCAAAGGAAGCAAAGATGTCCGTATCCTATTTAAATGAAATTGAAAAAGGGAAAAAATACCCTAAAGTAGATAAACTCGAAGCATTGGCAGGCGCATTGCGTGTCCCTTATGCCGACCTGACTTCCAAGGAACTTTCCTCGCAACTTGCGCCCCTGCGCGATTTATTGGAATCTAATTTCCTGAATGATTTGCCACTGGAACTTTTTGGTATCGAACTGACCAAAGTGGTAGATATAATCGCGAATGCGCCTTCGGAGGTTGGTGCGTTTATTGCTGCGCTGCTAGAGTTGGCGCGCAATTATGCAGTCGGGCAATCTAGCTTTTATGTGGCTGCTTTGCGTTCCTATTTGGAATTGCATAATAACTACTTCAAGGATTTGGAAGAAGCGGCAGAGACCTTCGCCAAACGCTACGAAATACCAACGAAGCCCCCTATCCCAGCCGAACAACTAGGCACATTACTAGAAGAAGAGTTCAAATATACCATCATAGAAGATGGGCTAGATGATTATAGAGAACTTCGCAATCTGCGCTCCGTTTATTTGCCTAGTTCCAAAAAATTGCTGCTCAATAGTCGCCTAACAGAACGCCAGCGTGCTTTCTTATTTGGGAAGGAATTGGGCTTTAGTTATTTGAAATTAAAACACCGCGCCAATACGAGTTCCTTGATGCGTTCCAATAAATTTGAAGAAGTTCTGAGCCACTCCAAGGCAATTTACTTTTCGGTTGCGCTGTTTATGAATAAGGAGCAAATTATATTGGACATGGAACGCTTCTTCCGACGCAAGGAATGGGACGGACATGCCTTTATAGATATGATGATGAAATATGGCGCATCGCCTGAAATGTTTTATCATCGCCTAACGAATATTTTGCCGCAGTTCTTTGGCTTAAAAAAGTTGTTCTTTGTGCGCTTTGTGCATGATACGACCACGGATTCTTTCCAGATAGATCGCGAATTGCATCTGGACAATCGGCACCATTCGCATCAGAATGGCCTGAGCGAGCATTATTGTCGTCGCTGGATCGCCGTTTCTATTTTGGAGCAACTCCACGAGTTGCAAGAAGCAAAGGAAGAAGTCGAATTTGTGGTAGATGTGCAGCGCGTTCGCTATTATGGTACGCGCGATGAATATTTATGCTTCACGATGGCGCGCTCTTCGTATCCGACACCGAACAAAAACGCAAGTTCCACGCTTGGGCTTTTGATTGATGATACTTTGAAACAACGTATTAAATTCTTGAATGATCCTGCTATTGAAATTCGGGAAGTCAATCAGACGTGCGAACGTTGTGCCATCATGGATTGTGAAGAACGCGTAGCTGAACCTTTTGTAGTGCAACAGAAAGTAAAAAAACAAAAGGTGATGAAGCAGCTACAAAATTTGATAGATAGAGAAGGGTGAAATTAATTGATAATTAAAAATTGACAATTGATAATGACTTTATTTGTCTTTCTTAGTTTAAGAAACGAAACTCTTCAATGCTAGACTTTGTTGAGTTACTACAACTTGCTTTTAAAAAAAATTAGAATAAAGCAAGACTAGACATACAATAAGAATATGAAATTTGAAAATTTAGATATTATTGCCCCAATACTGAAGGCACTAAAAGATAAAAACTACGTAGAACCAACTCCCATACAAGCCCAAACAATTCCATTAATCCTAGAGAGACACGATATCCTGGGTTGCGCGCAAACTGGTACAGGAAAAACCGCTGCTTTTGCGATTCCGATCATTCAGCTAATAGAACAGATAGAAGGTGACCAACCAGGCAAACCGACTATGCGGTCGCTCATAGTGACTCCTACACGAGAATTGGCTATACAGATTGATGAAAATATAAAATCCTATAGCAAGTACACGAATATCAAGCATGCGGTGATTTTTGGTGGGGTGAAACAAGGCAAGCAAGTGGAACGCCTACGCCGAGGAGTGCATATACTAGTCGCTACACCAGGTCGATTGCTCGACTTGATTGGGCAAGGATATATTAGTTTGGATACCGTGAAATTATTCGTGCTAGATGAAGCAGACAGAATGCTCGATATGGGATTCATTCACGATATCAAGAAGCTACTGAAGTTGCTCCCTGAGAGTCGTCAATCGCTCTTCTTTTCGGCGACTATGCCCGATAATATCGTGCATTTATCACAGAAGATTCTAGATAATCCAAAGAAAGTAGAAATCAGTGCGGTTTCTTCCACTGCCGAAACGATACAGCAATACCTCTACTATACGAATCGAACGAGCAAAAAAGACTTACTTTTCCACATCTTGAATGATGAGGAAATGGATCAGGTCTTGCTCTTTGCACGCACCAAACGGGGCGCGGATAGAATTGCTAAGCATCTAAAAAAGCAACGCATTCGTTCCGCAGCGATACATGGTGATAAGGCACAAAATCAGCGACAAAAAGCCTTGAAGCAATTCAAAGCAGGTGATATACAAGTGCTAGTAGCTACCGATATTGCAGCGCGAGGAATTGATATAGATAAGCTTCGCTTTGTAATAAATTATGATGTGCCAAATATCGCAGAAACCTATGTGCACCGCATTGGTAGAAGTGGTAGAGCAGGCGAAGAAGGCATCGCGATTTCCTTGTGTGAGCCAGAAGAAAATGCCTACATCAGAGACATCGAAAAGTTGATAAAGCAGAAAATAAACGTCATAGAAGACAATCCATTTCCACAGACGGACAAACCTATGACGGAGAGGGAAAAGAAGGAATGGAATAAGGAAAAACAACGTAGAAAACAGGAATTTTTTGCGAATCGTAAAAAGAGCCAACAAAGACGACGATATTAAATTTTATTGATTTGAACGCGGAGGCGCGGAGTTTTTTATATTTCTCTGCGCCTCCGCGCCTCTGCGTTCAATTTATCACTCCAATTTTAGCACTTCACCAACTCCAACTGCTTCCACAATTCAATCACTCCTATCGCCTCTTTCACATCATGCGCCCTAAGGATTTTCGCGCCTTGCTGTAGCGCGACCATATGTAAAGCAGACGTTCCATTCAAAGCCATTTCAGGTGTCGTGTCAAGCACTTTATAAATCATAGATTTCCGAGAAAGTCCTGCTAATACAGGCAAATCGAGGATTTGAAAAACGTGCATTTTCTGAAGCAATTCATAATTATGCGCTATCGTTTTCCCGAAGCCAAAACCTACATCTAGAATCACATCCTTCACACCCAATTCGCGCAATTTTCCTACTTCCTGAATCAAGAAATCGAGTACACTTTCCACTACATTTTCATATTCAGGAGCTTGCTGCATATCACTAG
>CALGLY010000825.1 GCA_937959095.1 uncultured Saprospiraceae bacterium | reverse complement strand
TTGACCTTTCAAATCAAAGATTTAGAAGATGGACAACCAATAGAAATAGTTATAGAAAATAAGATTTGAACTTGCTTTTCCTAAGAGTAATCAAATCACCAAACCTGCTTGCAGCAGGCAAGTAAATAGCAAAAAAAGAATGAATAAAGCAGTAAAAAACGCCACTACCGCCACCGCAGACATCAAAAGCGGTATGACGCTGATGTTGGGCGGCTTCGGGCTGTGTGGCATTCCAGAGAATTGTATCACGGCTTTGGTAGAGTTGGGTATCACGAATCTAACGTGCATCTCCAATAATGCAGGCGTGGATGATTTCGGATTGGGTTTGTTGTTGCAGAAGCGGCAAATCAAGAAAATGATTTCGTCTTATGTGGGCGAAAATGATGAATTCGAGCGACAAATGCTAAGTGGCGAATTGGAAGTGGACTTGATACCACAGGGTTCACTCGCCGAGCGATGTCGTGCAGGTGGTGCGGGTATTCCTGCCTTTTTCACGCCTGCGGGCTATGGCACGGAAGTCGGACATGGCAAAGAGGTGCGCTATTTCAATGACAAACCACACATCCTAGAACATGCACTCACGGCAGATTTCGCGATTGTGAAGGCTTGGAAAGGCGATACTAACGGCAATCTCATTTTTAAAGGTACGGCACGCAATTTCAATCCGATGATGGCAATGGCTGGCAAAATCACGATTGCAGAAGTAGAAGACCTCGTGCAACCGGGCGAACTCGACCCGAATCAAATTCATACGCCTGGGGTATTCGTGCAACGTATTTTTCAAGGCGCGAAGTACGAAAAACGCATTGAGCAACGCACGGTGAGAACGAAGTAGGCTTCGCCTAGTATTACGTACAATGTATTAGGTATTAAGATTTAGGGCATTTAGAAAAGTGTACCTACTACTTAATACCCAATATCTAATACCTAAAAAAATGTTAGACAAAATAGGAATAGCAAAACGCATAGCACAAGAGTTGCAAAGTGGTTGGTATGTCAATCTAGGGATTGGGATTCCGACTTTGATTGCGAACTATGTGCCAGAAAATATAGATGTCGAATTTCAGTCAGAGAATGGCATTCTCGGCATGGGTCCCTTTCCTTTTGATGGGGAGGAAGACGCAGATTTGATAAATGCAGGAAAACAAACCATCACGGCAATGCCTGGGGCTTGTATTTTTGACTCTGCTACTAGCTTCGCGATGATTCGGGGACAACACATTCAACTCACCGTGCTAGGTGCGATGGAAGTAGCAGACAATGGCGACATTGCCAACTGGAAAATCCCTGGCCGCATGGTGAAAGGCATGGGTGGCGCGATGGATTTGGTGGCTTCGGCTGAAAATATCATTGTAGCCATGATGCACACCAATAAGCGCGGCAAATCGAAACTCTTGCGCCAATGTACGCTCCCCCTCACGGGCGTACAATGCGTGAAGCGTATCGTGACGAATATGGCAGTGCTTGATGTAACGCCTAAAGGCTTCAAACTAGTAGAACGTGCGCCGGGCGTGACGGTAGAGGAAATCAAAGCGGCTACAGAAGGGCGTTTGATTGTGGAAGGTGATGTGCCTGAAATGGTTTTTAATTAGCCTAATTAGATTCAAGTGATAAGTACTTTTTTTAGGAACTAAAAATGTACTCGTCACTTGAATTATCTCTCATCACTTACCTTAGTCTACATCTACACTCATGCTTGTCATCACACCGAGGTGATTGCGGTGGCGCACTGCAATTTGATACTTCATATTTGCATCTACATTGGAAAAGGTAACAGGCGATGTGCCATCATTACAATCTACTACCCAACCGTCGCGCCGCACAAGTGCAGCCATAGAGCGCAATACATCGTGTGGTGCATTTTCTTCTCGAAGTTCCAGCAGTACCCAATCTACAATACTCGTATTCGGATCATTAATAGTAGAAAGTCCTGCCCCTATATTTGCGCCTTTATTATCAGGAACAAAACCCAATAGAGCATAGGGTTCTTCTAGAGGTATCAGACTAGCCGACCGCAAATCATCCTTCATCGTATTGGTAGTCGTATCTAGATTTCCTTGCAAGAATATCCGTACCGAAATTTGTACCTCTTTTGCTCCGATATAACAATTCGGATCAATAGAAGAAGTGGTATTAACTAGATTTAATTTTGGCGTATACGTACCTGTTAGGAACGTAGCCGCTAGAGCATCATCATTGCCGCCCATCCAATCTTGTAATAAAGAACCGAATACTTGCCGATAGTCGTGCTGCACAGTTGTAGGATCAGGCGCGTTTTGACTATCCAAGGCATTTAGGTCAAGGTTGTTCCCTGTGACACCACCTTCTACTCCATTACCGATGACAATCATAGAACCTAAGGTGCCGTGGTCGAGTCCATAATTGCCATTTTGGACTACTTTTCTACCAAATTCCGAGAAAACAACCGTCATTACTTTATCCGATAGACCTAGTGCATCCAAATCATCTTGAAATGCTTTGATGGCACCATTCATATCACTTAGCAGGTTGTTATGCGCGCCAGTAGTTACACTCCCTACATCCACTTGAAAAGCATGGGTATCGTAGCCCCCTTGTGTAGTCATAAAGACTTTCGTTCTACTACCACCACTTAGCATACGTGCTACGGTGCGTAATTGGTCGGCTAAATCATTATCTGGATAGGTCACAGCAGCTGAATTAGCACCAGCATTAAAGGTATTGGTGATGGTAGGCGCGTAGACATTTACATTGTTTTCTACTCCCATTATATATTCCAATAAATCACCATGCTCTGAATCTGGAAAGTCCGTGATGGGCAAGCCTCCAATAGAGGAAATCAAAGAGTAATAACCCGAAGGGTCTTGACCTGATAAGTTGATTTCGAAACGATGGTCATGCGGTGGATGAAAGCCTCCATTGTCCATACGACCTAGTAAAACACCAAGCGGATCGGGTTCGCCTGTAAAGGGAAGTCCTTCATAGTAAGGATAACGATTATCCAAGAAACGCCCAATCCAACCTGTATCTATATTCGATACGGCAGAGCTAGAACCATCACCACCACTAAGCCAAAGATCAATGGCTTTGAAGTGGGAGCGATTGGGGTCGGGCATTCCTACGCCTTGTATGATGTTTACTTTGCCATCATTATACAAGGTCTTCAATCCAGCTAAGGCAGGATGCAGCCCAAGTTGTTGTGCTGTCCCTACGGAAGGTCCCATACCGTCATCTAATGTGATTAGATTCGCAGTAGGAAGATACATATCTGGGCGATGCCCTGCATAAATGGCATGCTGATCTAAAGGAACAAAGGTGTTGATGAAATCATTCGCGCCGTTCAAGTAAACCACAACAATGACGCGATCTGTTACATCACAGTTGATGCTGCCTAACATACTTGTAGTGGCAAAAGTACGTATAGGGAGACCATTAATAAATAGGGGTGCTGCCGCTAAAGGGCTTGCTATTTTTAGAAAATTTCTTCTTTTCATTAGACTGATTTTTGTTTGATTAACTAAGTAAATTGTCCATTTACCTACAGGAGTTATAGTCTAAATAGTGCGTATTAATTAAAATGCTTGATACTCTGGCGAACTCATCACCTTTTCAAATAAGCGATCGAGTGCGACTTTCACAGATGCAATTGCGCCAGCGTCTCCGCCTTGTGCATTGTTCCATTCAAACATCCAATTGATCGTAGTCAAGCCGCCTAATAAAGCTTCTCGGAAGTAGTCATACCGTTTCGTTGTATCCCCT
>CALGLY010000824.1 GCA_937959095.1 uncultured Saprospiraceae bacterium | reverse complement strand
GACCATTAAAATACTCCTCAAAACTACATTGTATCTTATTCGGTCTATAAGACACATAAGCAGTAATATCATTCGGTAATATAATATTTTCTGTAATCGGTCGACCTGTACACCATTGAGCGCGTAGTGCCGTAGCAAAACGAAAACGTTCAATTTGATAAATACTCAACAAAGCTAGACTTCCTACTGATAATCTAGTGAAACGAGGAGACACACAAAACACTTCAAGTATAGTGGAATCTGCGATTTGTGTGATAAGCTTCTGTATCAGTAGTTCATCTGCTTTATTGCATTTACTTTGGTTGTCACTTTGTATAATTACAATTGCTTCTTCCTTACTTAAATTCAAATGCTGCATCAGGGCAATCGTATCACTAAGTAACTTTAATAATTTGTGGTTGGTTCTGGCAAAGCATTCCGTTTGTTTGCGGAATTTGTCTCTATTGCTTTCAAATTCTATGGAAATTGTATCGGGAGTATCATCCTTTTTTTGACAATTCAGCAAGAAAAAAGATAATATTATCAGCAGAATCCAATTTGATTTTTGTTCCATGAAACTTGTAGTCAATATTAAGTAATCACCTTCTCAAGCATAACGGAGCAATCATTTATGGTTACATTCGATTGGAATTACAGGAGTTCCGCATTATTATGAATAATGCTATTTCACTCCTCAAAACATCTGATTCCAAACTAAAGAAAAACGTTGCTAGTGCGGATTTATAATCCGTCACTGATTTTTTACAAATCTCTGATTTGCGAGTAAGGTTTTTATAAATCAGAGATTTGCAGAAAAAGCGTATCGGACAGTATGTCCTCACGAGCAATTGGCACATATTTGGTAGCAATTCATGAGCGATTTACTTTCGGCTTCTTTTATTTACTCCTCAAAATCCCCAATTCCAGCCCACGCAACTCCGCCAAGCCTCTTAGCCGCCCAATAGCAGAATAGCCAGGATTCGTTTGTTTACTTAAATCATCGAGCATCTTATGCCCATGGTCAGGACGCATAGGAATAGAAGTATTTTGTCCTTGTGCTGCTTGTAATAAATTTTTCATCACCGCGTACATATCTACATCTCCTTCTAAGTGGTTGGCTTCATAAAAATTGCCTGCCGCATCGCGCTTCGTAGCACGCAGATGGATGAAATGAATACGGTCATGAAATTGCTTTACCATTGCAGGGACATCATTATCGGGGCGCACACCAAACGAACCGGTGCAGAAACACAAGCCATTGTTAGGCGAAGGCACGGCATCCAAAATAGCTTGTACTTCCTCGGCAGTACTCACCACTCTCGGTAAACCCAATAACGGAAAAGGAGGATCATCAGGGTGCAAGGCAAGTTTCACATTTGCTGCCTCTGCCGTTGGAATAATTGCTTCCAAAAAAGAAAGAAGATTCGCTCGAAGTGTTTTCGAATCAATCGTTTTATAGGTATCAAGTATCGCTTGAAATTCGGCGAGTTGCCCAATGCTTTTGGTTGTGCCACCGGGTAAGCCAGCAATGATGGTTTTGGCGAGTTTTTGCTGTTCGGTAGCATCCATTTGCGCGAAACGTGCTTTTGCTGCTGCTTGCGTAGTGGCATCATAGTCACGGCTGGCATTAGGACGTTTTAGAATAAATAAATCAAAGGCGGCAAAGGCGGCTTTTTCAAAAAATAAAGCCGTCGAACCATCAGGCATAGGATAGTTCAAGTCTGTGCGCGACCAATCCAAGACAGGCATGAAATTGTAAGTCACGATATGAATGCCGCAGCTTGCCAAATTACGGATGCTTTGTTTATAGTGTTCGATATAGCGTTGGTAGTTGCCCGAAGCGCGTTTTATATCTTCATGCACAGGAATACTTTCCACCACCGACCAGTGCAGACCTGCCGCTTCTATCGTTTGTTTCCGTTTGTTGATTGCTTCCACTGTCCATACTTCTCCATTCGGAATATGGTGTAGCGCGCTGACAATTCCCCTTGCTCCTGCTTGCCGAATATCGCTCAAAGAAACGGGATCATTCGGGCCATACCAACGCCATGTTTGTTCTAGCTGTTGCATAAAATATCTAATTTATTCTTGCCTGTTTCCTAAACCCCCGAAAAGGCACTAAATCCTCCATCTATGGGTACTACAATTCCTGTGATGAAAGAGGACGTATCGCTGCACAACCAAAGTACGGTACTCACCAATTCATCAGGTCGCCCGAAGCGTTTCATGGGCGTATTTTGAATGATGGTATTTGCTCTATCGGTGTAACTGCCGTCTTTTTGCAGGAGGAGTTTTCGATTTTGTTCTGCAATAAAAAAGCCTGGAGCAATAGCATTTACGCGGATGCCTTCGCCGTATTTAGTTGCCATTTCTACGGCTAACCATTTCGTAAAATTATCAATTGCGGCTTTGGCAGCAGAATAGCCTACAATGCGCGTGATCGCTTGCTGCGCTGCCATCGAAGAAATATTGATAATGCAGCCGTTTTCTTGGCTTATCATGCTTTGCCCAAAAATCATACTGGGTAGCACTGTACCTTTCAAATTTAAGTCGGTGACCTTGGTGAAGGCATCTAAGGACAAATCAAAAATGGATTGCGTGGGCTGAATCGTCGCGCCACTCATATTACCACCCGCGCAGTTGATTAGAATATCAATCTTGCCCCAAGTTTTTAAGACTTTAGCTTTGGCGGCTTGCAGTTGGTCTTCTTTCAATACATCTGCGACTAAGGCAAGTGCTTCGCCGCTATTCGCTTGGATGTTTTGAACTGCTTGCTCTACTTTGCTTTCGGTGCGACTTAGGATACCAACTTTCGCACCTGCCTGTGTTAGACCTGCCGTCATTGCGCTACCCAATACGCCTGCACCACCTGTGATGATGGCTACTTTTCCATTTAGCTTGAACATGGTTTGTATGTTTTGGGTGGAAGATACTTAAAGTTGAGAATAAGTTAGTTGTTCAATGCACTAGGTTAAAAATACCGCTCCTGAAACCGCTGCCCGTAGGTCTTATACAAATCATAAATGCGCTGTGGATTAGTAGTATTTTCCTCGTCTTTTAAATGAAAGACCTTTCCAATATGCGGCTCAATCGCGATAAATCCTTGATAGTCAACGACTTTTAAATCGGCTAGTATCAAATCTAATTGCGCATCACCTTCACCTGCGAAAGTATATTCGGGTTCGCCTGCTTCGGCATGCATAATGCCGTCTTTGATGTGAATATGTGCGATGGCGTGTTTTACTTTTTGATAAAATTCAAAGGCATTTTGCCACGGGAAAGGTGCTGCTTTTGACCGATCTCGTTGAAAAATAGGATTGCCTGTATCGAAAACTAAGCGTAAATCAGGCACCTCATCTAGCAATCGTAACGTATGCACTGCGGAAAAGCCGCCCCAATTCATACAGTTTTCGTGTACGGCTTCCAAGCCAGCATCTTTAAAACGGGCTACGATTTCACGCAAGCGTCGGAAGCGTTCTTCTTCCAATTGGTCGTCACCCCATTTTTTTTGTGCGTAGGACATCACACGGGCATGTTTTACACCTAACTTTTGCATACGCGGAATACAACGATTGATTTCAGCGAGGGTAATCTCCCAATCCGAATCGATACTTTTTGACCAACTGCCTATCAATGTTCCAAATTCGGCTACTTTGATATTATTCGCGTCTAGTTGTTCGCAAACTTGCTCAAATTCTGCTTCTGAAATATCATGAATATTCGCGCTCCCCATCGTTCGAGCGGAAAGATATTCCCAGCCCAATTCCTTCGTCACTTGAATTTGAAGTAGCATATCATTAGAAGCCTCGTCAGTAAAACCTGTTAGTTTCATTTTATTCGGAATTTAAAGTTCTATCCAAGCTCCACTATTATTTGCACTCTCATAAATCGCGGTTATTAAGCGCACCGATTTAATAGCTTCTTCTCCAGAAATTAAGGGACTTTTACCTGTTTCGAGAGCGTGGATGA
>CALGLY010000823.1 GCA_937959095.1 uncultured Saprospiraceae bacterium | reverse complement strand
CATTTGGAAATGAATGTCATCTTTTGGAGCGAGTGAAACAAGTAACAGTCACTTACAAGTGACTGTTATCTGAAACACTGTCCCGAATTTAAAAACGTGGAGATGGAGTCGCGAGATGACAGTCATTTCTAAATGACCGTTATCTCGCTCATCAAGCGTCCGATGGCTAAATATCAGAAACTCTGCACCGCACTCGACATCACACCCAAGTGATTACGATGACGAATAGCAACAAAACCAGAAGATACCGTCAAAGTAGTAAACTTCAAGCCTTCCATTCCATCCAAGTCCAGTATCATGCCATCTTTGCGGAGCAAACCAGCACGGGTAGCAATGACATTGGTGTTATCGCTTGGGTCACGAATTTCAACCAATACCCAATCCACGATATCGGCAGGTAAGGACGCAGTTGTGATGTTTTCCGTGCCTGTATGACCATAAGCAGGATTTGTAAATGGGTGACTTTCAGGAAGTAGATTTCCTGTTTGCAAAGTCGTATTCATATCCGTTCCGTTATACGCGCCTTGCAACATCACCTTCGCTTTGATGCGCTTGAAATTAGGGCAAGTCGCACCGTTGAAGTCAAATGTAGAAAGCAATTCCGCCGCATCCATGAAGTTGGCTGCTGTAATACCATGTGGGACATAGTTTATATTTCCTTCGGCATCATCATCATCATAGCGGATACAAAATGGACGTTTATACACCTCTACATTGCATATTTCCTTATCTGCTGGCACAACTAGGCTGAAGTTAAGCATGTCCAAACGCGCTAAGCCAAAGTCGCCAGGTACTGGGTCGCGGTCATAAGAATCCCAGGGAACAATGGCGTGTAGTATTGTACCATCCAAATAAGTTATTTTCACTGTGATGTCGCGCGAAAACCAGTAGAGCATAGATTGAAAAACATCAAAATTTTGCAAATCCGTAAAAGTGGTTGCATTGGTTGGGTCTTGTACAGGGGGCAAGGTACCTTTGTATTTTATAGGTTCATACACAATATTCGCCTGTGCTTGTGTAGGATGTGCCGTGCCATAAATCAAATAAACATCTTTTTCTATTTGCTCGGTGCCGGGGAGGGTATTGTTTTCTTCTGGATACAAGCCCTGCCATTGCTCTGGCGCACGGGTATGAACGCGCTGTCCACCACTCAAAGAGACCACTGGACTACCATCCTGAAAGCTCAATTGATAATCTACCATACTACCCTTATAAGGCACTTGTCCTGTTTGTACGTCTGCGCCAATAAGATTGCGGTGCATACTGATAGCGGAGAAATAACCGAAGCCATCCCAGGGCGATAAATCACTGGTACGTTGCCCGAAACAAGGAAATTCGCGCTGCATACAATCACTACGTTCGATGCCAAAGTCAGAATCGGCTGGATCGCGGCAAATAGGGTCTTCAAATTCATAGGTATCTTGCACAAAAGTCCAAGCTTCGCCTCTGCCACCTCCATCATTCGTATTGCCACCGTAAGGGTATAAGTAGTTATCTTCACTAGGTGGTGGAATATTAAAGTCTTCCTCCCAATGGGGCAAACCTAGCGCATGCCCTAGCTCGTGTATGAAAATATCGCCATAATCAAAGGTTACAAAATGCTTATCACCACCCCAGCCGCCAGGCGTAAGATTGAGGGTATTCCCAAAGTAGTAGGTCGATAGATAATCGCCTGTAGCATGCTGTATATTTTCAAGGAAACGATCCGCTAGATAGTTGATATTCCCTTCGGAAACACCTGACGAAATCACCTCCGCTACATCATCTAGCATGACTAAGGTCTCTGTATCATCTGTGCCTACAAACTGTGGGAAGGTGATAGTCTTCGGAAATGTACCAAAACGCACTACACTCGCTGGAATAGCAGATGCCAATTCTTCGTGAAAGTCTGCAAAAATTGACGCAATAGGTGGTGCAGTATTATAATCCAACAAATCCATATTTACCATTACTAGATTTAGTTAGGTATATGGCCCGATTTTCAAGTCGGCTCCTGTTAAAGTGCGTGTTGCGCCACCTGCTGTGATGGTCAATGACAAGCCTGGTTGCATCCAACTTTTGGGCAAGGTGACCGAAAAATAATCTGTAAAATTAGCTACATCCAAATTGATACTATTGCTCAACGTAGCAGGGCCATTCAGGCAAAGTGTACCAATAGATGCACCACCCGAAAAACCTTCTATTTGCACATCGGGCGCAGCACCTGAACCTGTTACGGCTACTTGGAAGAGCGCAGGACGAAAGCCAATATTGAAAAACAAAGGATGACTAATTGCTTGCCGATGCGTTTGCGCCATAAAGACTTCTTCTATTTGGGCGGTGGCATTCATCGCGCCTGTGCAAGTGCCTTGGTCAGCAGGTTCAGCAAAAACATACTCTTGTAAGTTATAGGAAGCAGGCAAAGCCATATTTGTATTTGGCTGTATACTGCCCATTGACTGTGCATAAGTGAATACTACTAGGCTAATAAAAAATAGAATCGAAATTATTTTTTTGAATTTCATGATTTTAATTTTCCGAATGACAAAATTTTAATCTAAGGCTCGGTAAATTTGGAGTTGCCTTACCATCTTTTTTTGTCTGACTACTTATCAAAAACTCACCACCGAACTCGTCATCACCCCTAAGTGATTGCGGTGTCGAATAGTTACAAAGCCTGTTGTAACGCCTAAATCTGTAAATGCCAAACCTTCTGAACCATCCAAATCGAGTAGCATCCCATCATTGCGCAGCAAACCTGCACGCATCGCGATGACTTTGATATTGTCACTTGGGTCGCGCACTTCCATCAATATCCAATCCACTACATCGTCTGGTAAATCTGCTGTTGCCACACATTCAATACCTTTATGATTGAAAGGTGCGCCACTAAATGGATGATTGACTGGGAGTAGATTTTGTGTTTGCAAAATCGTGTTCATATCTGTACCATTATGTGGGCCTTGCAGTAGCACTTTTGCTTTTATGCGAGTCGAGTTGGGGCAAGCAAAACCACCAAAATAGCGACAAATCAGAAAGTTGATATGTGCCGTATTCGCGTCAGCAGTAGCGGTGGTGTAAGCCGTTTGCATATCCTCATAGCGGATGGTTTGGGGGAAACCTACTTTGGGGTGCATAATTGGGAAGACCGTGCTATTGTATTCTGTATTATTGGCTGGTATGATGCCGCGATAGTAAGTTAGACGCTCATGGATTGCCTTCGATTGCGGATAGGTATTTGCCAATTGCTCAGCTACTGCATCGCTTGGAATATCGCCCCAAAAGTGCATCAGTGGCGACATATCATAGCCTGTAGCTAAGGATGCTGCAGTGGTAAATTCATCGATCGTAGTCGTGTATGGATTCCAACTTGGATTCGCTACTTTGTAGTCATAAAACCACTTATGGAGTTCATGCACGGCTTCCCAACCGAACAAATCTGCAATGTCTGCATACTTGGCATAGGAACGCGTTTGGTAACGATGCTGATAAAAGTTATCCGTACCAGCATAAGCATTATCCTCGCCCATTGGCTGATTGAGTGCGAAAGGACTACTTAGCATCCAATCCCAAGCGGCTTCTTCGCGGGTGAGGTGTTGAAAACCAGAGTATTTCAAAGCTTCGTCGATATCTATATTGAAGGCAATGCTCAAGGCTGCTAGTGCAGGTAGTTGCACATTGCTTTCCGCCTCGCTTGGTAATGTAGGCATATTGTGTAAATGCCCCATTTCGTGCATAATAATTTCCCAAACATCGTTTATCTGATAAAAATTGGGATTCTGAATACCAACGGGCTGCATAATCGGGTCGGGTTCATAAAAATCACCACGTTGTATAGGCATTGGATTATTTGCGGGCATCGCTGTACCTGAATCATTGTTCTGTGCGTCGTGCGTTATATATTCGCTACGGAAACGCGCTAGTGGACGACCGAGCGTGTAATTTACAGCGTCAAAAGTGGCATCCCAAAGGCTCAAGACATTCAAGGGATCAACGGCAGAATTGGCAGCCGCTACAGGAATAGTGGTCATAAAATTGCTACTTTCCCAATCTACCCATTGCACATCGCCATTTGCTGCTTGGGTATTGTAATCGCCTAAACTCGTTGTGAAACCTGCTTTGGTACTCAGGTAAGGTGATTTCACCGCACCCGACACCCCAAAATTCAATGCGCCAAACGAACTGCCTTCGGGTACATGAATATAAATACCACCACCAAAAGGATTAGTAAAGGTTACGCTCGTACTATTCAGTTCATAGTTGGTAGTAATGCGTGGAAAGCGAAGAAATTCGCTCCATGTTTCTTCCAAATCGCCAAAGTGTGCGCCTACGTAAAGTTTCAAGCCTTGCCCTACGGCACTTGCTGGTACGGTCACCGTTACTAATTCGCCTGGTGGCACATAGTAGCCCGTTGGACGAATGACGCGCTCTTGGTCATTCAAGTGAAAACCAGGATCAGTTAGATATGTGCCATCTATGGTGAAATTAGCTCCATTTACGCGCGTAGCACTAGCCGCTACTGGGCCAGGAAAACTCTCGTGATCTTCAAAAACCATACCTGCCATATTTGCTACATTTGCAGGAGTATATAGATTGTCCAACATCCATTGCTGCATGACATACTGAAGAAGTTTCTTAGGCTCGAAACTGCCTGGACTAGCGGAAGCCGAAGGTGCGTACTCGAATATAGGGTCAAAATTAGCCGCAAAGAGGTTGATATAATTTAGAATGGTCGCTTCGTTAGTAGCATAGCTACTATTGTCCCAATTCAAAATAAAATCAGTGAGTAAGTCTGTCTCTTGTGCTGCGGTGAGGGTAATTGTACCATTCATTTGATCAATGAAAGTACTCAAAACCGTGTTGATGACACTTGCATCTCCAGGAGGAATAGGGCTGTGTAGTGTCAGAAAATCAATATTAGTTTTGGCGCGTGGAAGCCCATCAAGTGTAAAGTCGAAACCATCCATATCCGAGCCTAGCCAAATCTGCTGACTACTCATTGCTGCCTGAAAAACAGCAAAGTCAAACTGATCAGGATTAAAATAAGAAACGAGTGGTGTGCCGTTCAAGATGTACTGCGCATACGGATTAGGCACATCGAAGCGGACGCGGATGAGTAAATCGTACCAAGTCCCTACCGAAACAGGCGTGAGGAGGTCGAGTTGTCCTGCTCTCGAAATACCACCAATTGTGAGCCCATCTCCATAATTGACTCCTAGCAGCGCGCCACCAGCCCATTCCTGTACCAAAATCTCAAAGCCTTTATTGGGCTGCCCAGTGAATTTGTTGGCAAGTAAAATCCGCCGCGACTCGGCTGCGTTTTGTCCCATATAGGTATTGACGAGGTATTCGTCTGTAATTTTGAATTTGATATGGATTTCAAAACTCCCATTTCCACTAAAATTGCTACTCATTGCCGTTGGCAAGCTGAGGTATTCATCGCCTTCTAGCTCTAGCACTTGGTCAGCTCCGTCTGTGATGAAAGCAGGTGTACCGCCCTCTACGGTAGCCGTATAGCCACCTAGGCTGCTGTTGTAGTTGGTATTGAATGGAAAGTCTGCAAATTGAGCATTTAGGATAAGAGGGAATGATAGGTATGATAGTAATAATAGTAGTAGTAGTAAGTTTTTCATATTCAAACGATTTAGAGAGCATGCCTAGTAAGGAAAGTGGTCTAGGCTGGATTGAATTATTTTATGATAGCTAAAGGAAGAGTGTGTCGAAACAGACTCTTCGCATGACTTTGTTCAGGATTGACTATAAAACTCTCTAGCGTATAAATTTACAAAGTCATGCACGTCTTCTCTCTCAAATAGCAATAATTCATTATTTCCATAATTTTATGAAAATATTCTATGATTTATTGCACGTGGAGTTAGTCATATCAGTGAAATTTAGATTTGCACGGATGTCCGTGCAAGGTATTTTGAGTAGAAAATGCCTAAATGTTTAATGATACATCAACTATTGAGGGATATCCGCACCGCTTTCATGACTAATGCGATTTTTTTATTGCTGCTCGTGTCAATACCAAATGCTGTGTACATTCTTCGGAGAGAA
>CALGLY010000822.1 GCA_937959095.1 uncultured Saprospiraceae bacterium | reverse complement strand
ACATTTATTTATGTCTCGTTCCTTAGTATACTGTAACAAAAGTTTATTTGTATTTTGACTAAGCTTATTTTTTTAGTGTTCGAGGCGCAAAATTGGGAACATAACTGGTTATGAAGCCCGATTTTGTAACGAAGAAAACTGAAAAAAGAAGCAGTCATAAATGCAAATAAATTTCTGTTACAGTGTATTTAGTGCATATAAATTTATGAAATGAACGAACCTCGCCACAGCTGTCCAAGTTGCGATAATCAATTCGTAGGACGTTACTGCAATCAGTGCGGCGAAAAATTATTGGAAGAAAAAGACTTTCAACTCACGAGCATTTTTGAACAAGCTATCGGGCCGATTACGAACCTAGATTCTAAGTTCTTCCGTACTTTAAAAGCCTTGTTTTTTCAACCTGGTTTGCTCACGGCGAAGTACATTCAAGGCATCCGTGTGCCGTATATGAAGCCCTTTCAGATTTTCATTATTGCCAATATTTTTTTCTTTATTTTCCTATCTGAAATTGATATTTTCAGAACGCCTTCTAAGTGGTTTTTTACAGCACATTACGATGGAGTAAATGTGCTAGAACAGGTACGGGAAATCATAGCAGCAAAAGAAATTTCACAAGCAGAATTGGCTGTTCTCTATGATGCAAAATCCTCGAATCTTGCAAAGGGATTTATCTTTTTACTCTTGCCTATCATTGCACTCATTGCGCTTTTGCTGCATTGGAAACAAAAATTAGCCTTCGGAAAGCATATTATTTTTAGTATTCATTATTTTGCATTTGTATTGATATTTGCAGTACTCTGGACAGAAATAGTGGATGTGGTAGTTCAAGAATTTCATAACTTATACTATGTAGTACCTATTCAACTTATCATCACTATTTATCTTGTTATTGCCTTTCGGCGGGTTTATAAAGATAGTTGGTGGCAGGCTAGTTGGAAGGGGCTTTTGGGGATTCCTTTTATAGGAATAGCTATACAAGTCTACAGAATGAGTATCAATATATGGACGCTGAATCATTTGTAGTTTGGTTTTATAGAACAGAGAAGAGAGACCACTTCGTTGAGAGAAGAGAGAAGGCTTTTTTAGAACTTAAAAGTCGCACGTCTCACAGCTCTAAATCTCACAGCTAAATTAATGGACATAAAAACAGCATTAGAAGAAAATCGTTCTAAAGAGCAGATACTTCACATTCGAGATTATATCGGGGAAGATGCAGCACATTTCGATAAGTTGATGCAGCTTATTTTTCATTCAGAACATCCAATTCCACAGCGTGCTTCTTGGGCAATGATGCACTGTGCCGATGCACATCCTGAATTGCTCCTGCCTTATATAGAGCGATTATTTCAGCATTTACGGCAAGAAGGTTTGCACGATTCCATCAAGCGAAATAGCCTGCGTGCGCTGCAAAAGGTGGACTTACCAGAACAGGTCTTGGGGGAAGCAGCGGACATCTGCTTTGCGTATCTTGCCAATCCGAATGAGGCGGTCGCTATTCGCGTTTTTTCGATGAATGTCCTATGGAATATTTGCAAGAAAGAACCCGATTTATCGAATGAATTGAAACTCCTTATCGAAGAATTTATGCCTTATGGCTCAACAGGATTCAAAAATAGAGGCAATAAAATTTTAAAAGCAATAGAACGCAATTCATAACGCACACGAACATGGCAAATACAACATTACGCAACTTTCTCCGTATCTTTTTTCTGTTATTTTTCCTCTTAGTCATCGCTATCGGTGGCATAGTGGCATGGAATTGGACACTCGTGCAACGCGCAGCAAGCTATCCAGCCGCCGCCATCACTACTTCGGAATGGTATGCTCCGAAAGCAACAGTAGCAGGCAATTTCAAAACAGCAATCCCCATAGCCGATAGTGCAAGCATCGCGCCTGCCGCCTTGAAAAGTCTAAGCGATTATATCGAAACACGCAATTCGAGTGCCTTGCTGGTGATGCACCGAGGTGAAATCGTGTTAGAAAAATATTGGCGAGACAAAACCGCTGAAAGCACTTCCAACTCTATGTCGATGGCAAAAACTATAGTGGGACTGCTGATAGGGAAAGCAATAGAAGAAGGTGAAATCACCTCCGTGAAAGAACCTGTGGCTACCTATATAGAAGAATGGAAGAACGATGAACGCGCCAAAATCACCATCGAAGATTTGTTGTATATGCAATCGGGGCTTCGCAATGAAGACGACACTAGCGACCCCACTTCCGATTTGCTTTGGATGTATTTAGGCGAAGATGTGGAAGGCAATACGATTGATATTCCTGCGCTTATTCCTCCTGCTACCAAATATGACTACAACAATGCCAATACCCAATTTCTAGGCATACTTCTAGAGCGTGCAACAGGAATGCCGATAGAGCAATACGCCTCCGAAAAACTATGGCAACCTATAGGCGCGAAAAATGCCGCTTGGTGGCTCGATAGAGAAGAGGGAATGCCCAAAGTATTTTGCTGTTTCTTCGCTAGTCCGCGCGATTGGTTGCGTGTAGGAAAGCTCCTTATGCAAAAAGGAAACTGGGAAGGCAAACCCGTTATTTCAGAAGCTTGGATAGATAAAATGCTTACGAAAAGTGCGTTAGAGTGTGACTATGGTTATCATGTTTGGTTGGGTTTTGAAGATGGCTGCTTGAAAGAGAAAGAACGCAGCGAAATGTTCCTAGAAGATGTCATAACGATAGATGGCTTGAATAAACAACAAGTCTTTATCGTTCCAGCCGAAGAATTGCTAATTGTACGAATAGGCGAAAAACCCGAATCTTGGGACGAGGGCTGGATCGTGAATAACCTATTGAGAGGAATTCTGTCAGATAAAATAAGTGAAAACGATTTTCTAAAGTAGGAGAAATAAAAAAAGCAAGGGTCATTGCCCTTGCTTCAAATAATAGAGTACGTAAGTCAACTAAAGTAGCTGTAATAAGGAGTGAAATTCTTCTGGTCTTAATTACTGAAGCCAGGAGAAAGTAGTAGTAAATATAATTTCTTTAGTTTCTATGATACAAATGTAGGATAGTTAAGCGAACTTAAAAAGGACAAGACTATCGGTAATCTGCACAGGGGTTTAAGGAGGTTTTTTTTGTTTAAAAAAATACAAAAATCTGTTAAACAACGTTTTACAAAAAAAATAAGGTGGTTTTTATTCCTCCTTATTTTTTTAATTTCAGTACTTTTTAAGAAAAGGATTTAATAAAAAAGACTAAAAAACTTCATAAAATACAAACACCTTGAGCAGATGAGTGC
>CALGLY010000821.1 GCA_937959095.1 uncultured Saprospiraceae bacterium | reverse complement strand
AAACAGTTATGCTTGTCTTTTTGTCTTGTAATTTCGTTAAAAATACTCGTCGTAGCTAAGGCTATGCCTGTGTTTTTTGCCTCATTACAAAACAAAAATCCTACACTTAACTGTTCATTTAATGAATTCTTCATTACTTAGAAACCAATTAGTGGTAATAAATAAAAATTAAAATGCAAATAAAAATAATAACAATCTAACCTATAAGATGCTAGCAATCAAGATGCACTAGTTTGCAGCTTTTTTATTTTAATTATTATTTTCATTCTAATTTCTAAGATTTATTCTGCAATCAATTCATTTACAAATTCATCAAATTCCTTCACAAAGTCTGCATACTGACTCGTAGCAGGTCCTGAAAAACCCGTATGAATGCGTCGTACTTGATTCTTCTTATCTACAAAAATCATAGTAGGATAAGAAATAATAGCATTCAGCATGGGTAAAGATTCGGCAGCTTCTTTTTTATTCGCATAGCCAGCTACTACCATTTCATAAGGAATGTTCATTTTTTCTTTATAGGTTCTGAGTGTCGCGTTAGCCTTTGCTTTATCGCGGTGTTTCTCAAAAGCCAAGCCTATAACTTCTAAGTTAGACGGATTATTTTGTTGAAAGTAATCAACTAAAAAATTTGCTTCATCTCGGCAGTTCGGACACCATGTGCCGAATATCTGCACAATTTTCACTTTGTCTTTCAGTTCTTCATTCTCCAAAGAGATAAGTTTTCCATCTGGATTTTCAAATGCAAAACTTAGTGCATCATATCCTTCTTTCAGATAAGTCAAGTCATCAGGACTGCCCAGCTTGAAATCTGGATTCCGCTTTGCTTCCCAAGTAGTGCGGTAATGACTGCCAGAGCGGAACGACCCAATCAGGCTTTTATCCTCCAAAATCTTTGCCTCAAATAGGAAGGCGTGTGATCCGTCGAAGCAAGATAAGTAAATTTTATTGTCTTGCACTTCGCCTTCTAGGAAGCGGTAGTCGCCTGTTTCGGTGCGGAATGTACCACTTAGGTTGTTTCCATCCTGCTTAAACTCCCCGATTGCTTTATAGGGATCATTCGTATCTGTCCCGAAAGTTACTTCCCAATCGCCGCTTAGGTCGAGTATGGGAGCTTTTCGTAGTTCTGTGAAGCGATAATCTTGCCCATGAAAGGCTACAAAAGGAATGCTATAGTTTTCACGGGTTTCCACTACCCAAACGCCTTCTATCACATCCTCTTCATAGAAAGCTGTGACGTAGGATTCATAGACAGGGAAATCAATTCGAATACTATCGCGCCCCGATTGCTTATTATGTCCGAACTGAATATCATCTATACGAATGCGTTCTTCTGCATTAATGATTTCGATATGGAATTTATCCACGTCATCATAAATTACCTCAAAGGTAAAGGGCAATTCGCCCTCTGCTACTTCCACAAAGAGGGGATTATTCGGATCGGGAATCGTTGGGTCATTTCCATCTAATTTCAATACTGCGCGCCACGTTCCAGGCGGCACAGCAGTGTATGGATTATCAATGACCACGCAAGCCTGCGCGAGTATTATCAGTATGAAACCCATTAATATGTATCGCATTACTATACTTTTTGATTAACTACTAAATGGTATTTTAAATCCAAATTCAACCTTGAACTTGCGTTTGATACTTGAACTTGAACTTTTACCACCCTTACTTCGTTTTTTCTCCTTTGAAGTGGTCGTCTTTATACTTAAATAGCACATTGAAGGTAGTAAGACTGCCATAAATTCGCGTTAGATACTGTTGCAAATTTACTTTTTCTTCATCACTTAAATTCTTACTGCTATTGATACGCTGTTCCATCACACGTAAGCGATCCCGGACCATCACGATTTTATGGAAGAAGGTATCAATAGGAATTTCTTTGTTTTGCATACTGTCGTCTTTAGGTTGCAGTATCATCGTACCATCTATCCATTTGTCGCCTAAATCTACCGTATCTTGGATAGCGTTATAGTTTTTTAGGATTTTAATGAGGGCTTCTTCTGCTTCCGTAAAAGCGATTCCTTCTACGCCAGGTATTGCTTCTATGATTTCAAATTTATCATAGTCCCTCATCACGGGTTTGATACCGTAAAGCATAAAACAAATTTCATAGGCTATTTTCCGAATGCCAATTACTACTCCATCTCCGTAGGCTGGATGTTTTACTCTCGACCCGATACCTAATAATTGTTTGTTTTCCATCGTGTTGTACGTTCTATCAATAAATAGGATTAGAATCCTATGCTAAGGAGTTTCGTCCTTTTGGGACTTAGTCCTCTATGTATTGTTCGTTATAATTTAAATCGTGTTGTTCTAGATATTCGATATATCCTTTTGGGAAGGGCTTCTTTTTATGATGCACTTCTTGCTTTTCAATGTATCGAATAACCATGTCTAATTGGGCATAGTTTACGAAAAAGACGGCATATCCGCGTCGCCAATAAAATTCTTCGTAGGCTTCGCCTTGTTGCTTCATCCACCTGGAAGAATTTGCTTTTATTTTCTGCACTAATTCCGATAATTTAAGATTGGGCGAAAGTACGCATAAGATATGAATACAATATTCTATTCTGCGGATTGCGCGTTCATAATATTTGAGATATGGTGCATATTCCATAGATGTAGGCGATGATTGGGTTTAAATATCGTTGTTTTTTGAGATTTTGCCAATTTTTGGCATGGTAATAATTTTAGTTGTTGGACTAAAGCTTGTCCTATAAACTCAAAGCTCACACGACTAATGAGTAAATTGTTTCCTTAGATGCGTCGAAAAGAAGTAGAACAAAAATTGGCAGAACTGCATACGGATAGCTATGCTTGGGCATTGCGTTGCTGCGCTAAACGGGTAAGCGATGCGGAAGAAGTGTTGCAAATAAGTTATCTAAAAATATTAGAGCGTAAGGCGATTTATAAACAGCAAGCAAGTTTCAAAACATGGCTTTTTGCCGTAATTCGCTTTACTGCCATTGATTATTATCGCACACAAGCACGTACACAAACGAAGTTGACATTGGTCCGCAATCAACTTTCAGAAGGGTTTGATGAAGGACAAAAAAATCCAAAAGCAGCACTATTAAAACAGGCTTTGGAGCAGTTGAGTCCTTTGCAACAACAGGTATTACATTTGGTTTTTTATCAAAATTGTACGATTCAGGAAGCGGCTGAAATTATGAAAATGCCTATCGGTACTGCTCGCACGCACTATAAGCGTGGGAAACAACAACTTCGGAAACGATTAGAACAAACAACAACTTTGAAATAATGAATTTTAAAGAACATAAAGAACAAGATTATATCACCGAACTTTTCCAAGAATTGAGAGCAGAAGAAGTGGCACAAACGCCTGCTTTTGAAGTTGTTTATGGAGAAGCAAAACAAAAATACAATAGTATGAAAATCCGCAGATGGTTAGCGGTTGCGGCAATGATTGCAGCAATTGCATTTGTAGGTATCGCTCACAATGGGAGCAGTTATAATGGTGCAGAAGTCTCGGTTTTGAAAGCGAGTACTCCGCTTTATAAGCACTTGATGAAATATGGCAAAATCGTGACTAACGATATTTATTTTGAGTACGATAAGGCTGTTTTGCAAGGGAAATCTGCAGAGATTATAACCTCTATGGTAGAGATGCTGAAAAAGCATCCTGAACTTCGCATTAGCATTGAAGGGCATACCGATTCGCAAGGTTCAGCAAGCTACAACCAAAAGCTTTCTGATAGTCGAGCGGCAGCCGTGAAACAAGCCTTACTAAAACTTGGAATAGCGGATGACCGCCTAATATACAAAGGTTGGGGCGAAAGTAAACCAGCATACAGTAACGAGACGGAAGCGAATAAAAAACTGAATCGTCGTGTGGAGTTTGTGCTATTGAAATAGGTTATTTTGGAAATTAACACTCTAAACCAAACTCATAAACATGAGTTTGGTTTAGAGTCAGATATTTAGACTTCCTAAGAAAATAATACATCATATCGCATTGCAAAACATTCCATTAGTAGAAATTTATCGGATATGAATTTGAATTTTAACCATCAGGATGTGCCATACCGAAATTGCATAAAAGCCAAATTAAACCGCCTATATTTATAGAAAGTGCTATTAGGAGTAATGCCAAATATATTATTAAATCTTTTCTGTCAGGCGGCTCATCATTAGTGAGAGGCATCAATATTTTGCTAGTAGTTATCAATACGAAGGCATCGAAAATTAGTACTAAGCTAAGTAAATTAAACAATGAGCTTATGCCTTTTTCCAATGCAGTGGTAATCATGGCAAACCCTGTAAAAGTGGCACTACGGTGAAAAGTGTGGGTAAGGAAAAAGTGAGAATTTTATAATGTAGAAATACAAAACTTTATAGCCTCATTTCGAAGAAATATAGCTTTTTGTAATGCCATTTTCTATCATCACAAATGACAGAAATTTGTACCCACACTTTTCACCGTA
>CALGLY010000820.1 GCA_937959095.1 uncultured Saprospiraceae bacterium | reverse complement strand
CCATCATTATCACTATCGTTGCTAGGGTCAATGACCATGCCATTTACACAAGTGCCACCTGTACCTACCATTACATCTATCGTTTTACTATCCATTTCTACGCCCCTTGTGATGGTCAACGTTGCTGTATAATTGCCAGGGCTATCATAGCGCACCACAGGGTTTCGGATAGTCGTAGAACTCACATAAGCGGCACTAGGAAACGACCAAGACCAAGACGCAGCTGCATGATCCAAGACAGAATAACAATCAAATGGAATATCTTGTCCACATTTCAGTTCGCTTTCTGCGGCAATCATGGGTTGTGCTATGATGTTGGGTGTCTCTACCAAATCCATTTCCCACACACTTAGCGTACCTGCTATCCGAATTTTGCTATCTCTATAAAAAGGGACAGCTTTGAGCGCGTCCATACCCGCAGGAAAATTAGAAGAACAATCCGTCCAATCGGAAGCACTATTATTTCGATAAAATACTTTGGAAGCTACGCCATTATTTCCGCTAGTGGAAGCTAAATAAAGGCCGCCATCTGTTCCGAGTGCGTGTACTAGGCAACTAAAATTTCGTCCATTTAGCGTAGTGGTAGTCCAATTACTCCAGCTTGCACCACCGTTGGTGGATTTATAAACTTTTGCGCCATTGCCGCCATTGTATCGGACAATCCAAAGGGTGTTTTCATCGCGTCCGTCTACGGTCACGCGTCCACGGCTATGATACCCAAAACCAGCAGGTAATTGAGCACTTATATTGCTCCAAGAAGTACCTCCATCGGTCGTTTTATGAAAGCCACTATTCGTGAAGGTATAAATCACATCAGGATTACTTCTACTTATTTCAAACCACCACACTTGTTCTCCGAAGTTTTTCAAGGAAGTCCAACTCACTCCTGCATCCACCGATTTCCAGAAATCATTGCCTTCGCCAGTGAAATAAATCGCGGCATTTTCAGGGTGATTCAGCAAGCGACTCGTAGTGCGTCCATAGACTTTATTAGGGTGTTTGGTGAAGGCAAAATCTTGGGTTGGTGCGTCATTTATCGCCATTGGAATAGTGTAGCTACCGATGTCATCGAAATAAGCTTTGCGATTGCGCCCGTACAGTATCCAGCCCGTTGCACTTTCCGCACCGCCCATGCGTAGCGTTTGCCCTGTAGGGTAGTTTTCATGCCAAGCGGTATTGCCATTGTGATAGCGACCACCGACGAACATATCTTCGTTCCAGCCTTGCGAATAGCCCCAAAAATGGCTAGCTGCAATGCCTTTATTTCGTATGGAATAATTGGTCGGATTATCAAAAAAATCGCTAGAATATGCCATGCCGCCATCCGTAGAAATCCAACAATCACCACCGATACACTTTGAGTCTTGAATATCGGGGTGCAGCATAATTGGAGTATTGCCAAAGCTGGTAAGGTTTGTAAAGGACGTGCCGCCATTCGTGGAACGATAAATCTGTTGCGTCCCTACTATGATATGTTCTGCATTACTCGGCGAAATTAAAATGGATAAATCATAATAGCCTTGCCCATTATTCATCTCGAAAGCGGTGGTTGTTCCAGTAGCTGCGGTTGTCCAAGTTGTGCCACCATCGGTACTTTTTTGGAGGTAGGGCTTTTCATTGCCGCCAGCATTATCATCCGTCAAAAGAATAGCATAGACATAATCTGCATTGGCAGCACTCACTGCCAGTTTTCCGCCTGAACGTTCATAAATCGTTCCCCAGCCACTCATACTTTGATTGAAGCCTAAGCCACCATTCGTCGATTTATACAATACATACTGTCCCGTAGCGGTATCGTGGCCTAGTGCGTAGAGTTGGTTTGGATTGCTCGGCTGAAATTCTATATCATAAAATTCTTGGGTCAAAATCAGATTCCAAGTTGTGCCACCATTGTCGGAGCGCAATAAGCCTTTTTCGGTGCTTGCAAAAATACGATTTGGATTCGTTGGGTGATATTCCAAATCGGTGCAAGCCAAACCACTTTGCGTATATACAATCGACCAGTTGGTGCCACCATCGGTACTTTTTAGGATGTTGCTATTTGTTCCTACTAGAATGGTATTCGAATCCGTTGGATGTACACTAATGGACTGCTGATTTGCTCCAAAGTTGTAATCCTTTGCCACAAATGTCCAATTCAATCCCTTATCCATTGTCTTGAAAAAGCCTCCTGTTTCTGTGCCTGCATAAAGGATATTCGGATTGGAAGGCGCAATCGCAAACGCATAGACATTGACTTGCCAATTAGCAGTCCCTGAATTTGAATTATCGGCGCGCCAATAGGTCTCCTCTGGGCCTAGAAATGACCAACTGCCTGCGCTTTTAGTATTGTCATTTCGGCTTGCTTTGGGTTTATTTTGTTCTTGTAATAGCTCGGGGGTATTCCAGTTCCGAACATTCCCATTTTCATCCAGATAAGGCGTGGCAGCATCTGCCCATCGCTGAAAAAATCGACTATAGGTATCGCGCTTGAAGCCGTCCTTTGCCGTATAATAATCAAGCATTGCCAGTTCTACCGCTGCGATATTTACTTCTGTTCCATAGAGTGGTTTCACCCAATCGGGTATATCAGAAGAAGGTTCAGGAATGAGGGCTTTGCTAAAGAAATGCCAATCTGGTTTTTCAGTAATCGTTTGCGCTTGTAGAACGCTTACATTTATCAGAAATAATGCAAATACTGTAAAGGTGTTGAAGATGTGCTTTTTCATAGTACGCTTTTTTATACTTTGCAGGCATAAATTTATAAAAACCAAAGGACACGTTTATAAAAAAAGCCACTGCTCGTGAGGACATACTGTCCGATACGTTTTCTCTACAAACCCGCCTGCCCGTTGCACAGCAGGCGGGTTTGTAGAAGGTCGGTAACGGATTATAAATCCGCACCAGCAGCATTTTTTGTAACTAGTTTTAATAAACAAAAAAATAAGGCACACTAAATACGAAGTTTAGTATGCCTTATTTGTAGTGATATCTAAACAGCTCTAATTCGCCATATCGGACAAGAATTTCAAGCGGACAATCTGGATTTCTTCCATCGTGATGTCATCCTCTTGCAACTCTTTGAAGGCTTCTTCTACAGAGCCTGTCTCCGCTTCCATGAAGTATTCGATAATATCTTCACGGCTATATTCATCTATATTTTCATCTATATAATAATCTATATTTAATTTTGTGCCAGAGGTAACTATCGCATCCAACTCTTCCATTAGTTGTTCCATCGAAAAGCTTAGCGAACTTGCAATATCTTCCAGCCCTATTTTTCGATCAATACTTTGAATGATATTAATTTTAGCTTTCGATTTGTTGGCTACTTGTTTCACCACAAAATCCATTGGCCGCTCTATCTCATTCTCCTCTACATATTCCTTGATAGCTGTTATAAATGGCTTGGCGTAGCGCGTTGCTTTTCCCTTACTCACGCCGCTGATATTTGCCATATCTGCCATCGAAAGCGGATATTGCGTTGCCATATCTGCTAAAGAAGGATCTTGGAAAATAACGAAGGGAGGCACATTTTTCCGCTTCGCTTCTTGTCTGCGAAGGTCTTTCAAAATTTTCATCAGCGTGTTATCCAACACGGCTCCTTTACCAATGTTTGCTGCTGCTGCTGTTTCTATGCCGCCTTCTACTTCAAAGTCATGATTGACAGACATCATGAACTCCTTAGGATTTTCCATGAAAGCCCGCCCTTTCTCTTCCATTTTCAGCAAGCCATAGCTTTCTATGTCTTTCCGAATAAGTCCAGTAAGCATCGCCTGTCGGAAGACAGAGAACCAAAATAAATCAGTTCCATCCTTTCCTATTCCATACATCGGACGCTTATTGAAGCCGAAGTCTTTCATTTCCTTCGTGCCTTTACCGCGCACGAAATCTACCATCGTCTTGATGCCATAGTTTTCCTCTAGCTCCATGATGGCTTGTAGGGCATGGCCTGCTTCTTTCTGAGCATCTACTTTTTCTTTCGGATGACGACAATTATCGCACATTTCATTGCAATTTCCGTCGTCATATTCTTCTCCGAAATAGTGGAGCAGGAATTTACGTCGGCACGCAGTCGTTTCTGCATAGGCACTCACTTCGCCCATGAGTTGCATACTCATTTCGCGCTCGGCTACGGGTTTGTCCCGCAGAAATTTTTCGAGTTTTAGAATATCTTTATACGCATAGAACGCTAGGCAGTCGCCCGCGAGTCCGTCACGTCCTGCGCGGCCTGTTTCCTGATAATAATTTTCGATACTTTTCGGGATGTCATAGTGTATCACAAAGCGCACATCGGGTTTATCAATACCCATTCCGAAGGCAATCGTTGCGACGATTACATCTACTTCTTCCATCAAGAAATCATCCTGTGTTTTGCTCCGTGTTTTGGCATCTAGTCCCGCATGATAAGGCGCTGCTTTGATGTCATTCACTCTTAGTACCCGCGCTATTTCTTCGGTGGATTTACGGCTTTGCACATAAATAATGCCCGATTGGTCGGCCCGCTTCTTGATGAATTGCACAATGCTTTTTTGTACATTGGCTTTCTTCGTCTTAGGGCGCACTTCGTAGTATAAGTTATCTCTATTGAAGGAAGAAATGTAACTCACTTCTTCTCCCATATTGAGGTTCTTCACTATATCGGATTGCACCTTAGGCGTAGCTGTAGCGGTGAGTGCTACCGTCGGAATATCTTTGGCAATTGCCTCAATCATATCCTTGATACGGCGATATTCGGGACGGAAATCATGTCCCCATTCCGAAATGCAATGCGCTTCATCTACTGCTACAAAAGAAACATCTACAGACTTGAAAAACAGGATGTTTTCTTCCTTGGTTAGCGTCTCGGGTGCTATGAAGAGTAGCTTTGTTTTGCCAGCTACAATATCTGCCTTCACCTTTCGCATTTGTGTGCGACTAAGGGAAGAATTTAAGAAGTGTGCTACTTCATCTTCATTACTATAGCCTCTAATGGAATCTACTTGGTTTTTCATCAATGCAATCAAGGGAGAAATAATAATTGCTGTTCCTCCCATCATAAGTGCAGGGAGTTGATAGCACAAAGATTTTCCTCCTCCCGTTGGCATAATAACGAAAGTATCTTCTCCCTTTAACACACTATCAATAATGGGTTCTTGAGTTCCCTTAAACTTATCAAACCCAAAATAATGCTGCAAAGCTTCATGTAGTTCTGCACTTGTCACTGTCATCATCGTATCTTTTTCATTTAGTGCAGTAGACGTTTGTTTTTTGAAAATGCCTACTTCACTTTCCCTCATTTTGCCTATACGCAATCAAAGCCTTTGAATATAAATAATATGTTAATTGACCTTTATTTATGTTCAAGTGCTTTGGTTTTTCAATTCTTGCGTTAAGTTACTTAAATTTTCTTGATTTTTTGTCCTTAGTAAATTTAATTCCTTGAGTATTTCAGTGGCTTGAAAAAGTCCACTTGAAGGAATATTATTCTTGGAGGTTACCTTAAGTCTTATTATGTCTAGAAGTCGAAGGTATCCAAGACCTTCGACTTCTAAATCAAATTTCTGACTATTCTTTACACTACTCCCTGATCAAGCATCGCATCAGCTACTTTCACAAAGCCACCAATGTTTGCACCTTTCACATAGTCTATCTTTTCTTTTCCTGCACCATGTAGCTTGCAAGTCTTATGAATTTCTTTCATAATATGCTGCAATTTTGTATCCACTTCTTCGCGTGTCCAAGAAAGGTGTAAGGAATTCTGACTCATTTCTAAGCCCGAAGTTGCTACACCACCTGCATTCGATGCTTTACCTGGTGCAAATAGAATACCTTCCTTCTGGAATACTTCTATTGCTTCTGGTGTAGAAGGCATATTTGCACCTTCACCTACTACCATGCAACCATTCTTTACTAATTTCTTAGCATCCTTTCCGTCCAGTTCATTTTGTGTAGCACAAGGAAGTGCAATGTCACAACTTACGCCCCAAGGACGTTCCTTAGCGGTATATTCACAGCCGTATTTATCGGCATATTCTTTTATTCTGCCGCGCTTTACATTTTTCAAATCCATTACGAAAGCAAGCTTTTCTTCATCAATGCCGTCTTTGTCGTAGATGAATCCGCTGGAATCAGAGAAGGTAACTACTTTCGCGCCTTGCATGATGGCTTTTTGACAAGCATATTGCGCTACATTACCAGAGCCTGAAATTGTTACGATTTTGCCCTTCATAGAATCACCGCGCTCTTTTAGCATTTCTTGCACAAAATAAAGCAAACCATAGCCTGTTGCTTCTGGGCGAATGAGTGAACCACCCCAATTGAAGCCTTTACCCGTCAATACGCCCGTAAATTCATTGCGTAGTCGCTTATATTGTCCGAACATATAGCCAATCTCGCGACCACCTACGCCTATATCACCCGCAGGTACATCCGTATCCGCTCCGATATGACGACTTAATTCAGTCATGAAACTTTGGCAAAAACGCATTACTTCTGCATCTGATTTTCCTTTCGGATTGAAGTCAGAGCCTCCTTTACCGCCACCCATTGGTAGGGTAGTGAGGGCATTTTTAAACATTTGCTCGAAACCTAAGAACTTTAAGATGGATAAATTTACACTTGGGTGAAAGCGCAAACCGCCCTTATAAGGCCCGATAGCAGAATTGAACTGCACGCGGTAGCCTTTGTTGATTTGTATTTCGTTTTTATCATCGAGCCAAGGCACACGAAATAGGATAACACGCTCGGGTTCTACCATGCGCTCCAGTATTTTCGCTGTCTTGTACTTTGGGTTTTCTTCTATGAAAGGAATTACCGCTTCTGCTACTTCTTGCACAGCCTGTAAAAATTCCTTTTCATGTGCTTGTTTTGCGGCAACGTGTGCCACAAAAGCATCAACTGTTTTGCTGAAATTCGATGTCATTTTGCAATAATTGGTTAGAACTATTTCATTGCAGCCGAAATAAAAAACAGGCTACAATAAAAAACACTATTTATAATCGTATTATCTTTTACACTAGAATCGTTAATAAATAAGTGGTGTGATTCTAGTTAAAATAAGATGTGTAAGTTTCATATAGACACAAACTCACATCTATTAATAATGTTACAATTTTACTTCAAAATGGAAAAAACAAACGGGAGTCTTTTGGAAAAGCCGTCAAAAATAAAAAAATATAGCATAGATAGTATATCTAAATGCGTTAAAAATGCAGCGCGTACACTTACTATTGAAGCTCAGACTATCCAAAACTTGACATCTTGCTTAGACGAGGGTTTCCGAAAAAGCGTCACAATAATCGCTCATATGGAAGGGCGAGTAGTAGTAACCGGAATTGGGAAAAGTGCTTTGATTGGACGAAAGCTAGTAGCCACGCTCAACTCAACAGGAACGCCTGCTATATTCATGCATGCAGCCGATGCTATACATGGCGATTTAGGGATGATACAGCCCTATGATGTGGTGTTGTGCATGTCGAAAAGTGGTGAAACGCCTGAAATAAAAGTACTTATCCCCTTACTAAAAATACGCGGCAGCCAACTCATCGCCATGGTGAGTAACAAAGCTTCCTATCTTGGTATACAAGCTGATGCTATCTTGCACACGCCTGTAGAAGCCGAAGCTGACCCCAATAATCTTGCTCCTACTGCTAGCACGGCTGCTCAACTCGCTATGGGCGATGCACTTGCTATGGCACTCTTGACTTTACGTGGTTTTAGTTCGGATGATTTCGCACAAATACATCCAGGAGGCGCATTGGGGAAGCAGCTTTATTTGAGGGTCAATGATGTATATGCTCAGCATGAATCACCTATGGTACATACCGATGCGAGTATCCGCACTACCATAGTAGAAATGACGAGTAAACGCCTTGGTTGCACAGCTGTGCTTAATGAAAAGGAACAACTTGTAGGAATCATCACCGATGGCGATTTGCGACGAATGCTAGCTCGCGAAGCAGATGTATCGCACCTGAATGCGGGAGAAATCATGAGTCCGAATCCTAAAACCATTGCTAAAGATACCTTAGCGGTTGCTGCATTAGAATTGATGCGCCAACATAGCATTACACAACTTATCGTGATGGATGGCACTACTTATTTAGGTATTATTCATTTGCATGATTTGCTGCGCGAAGGATTAGTGTGATTGATTAGATTCTTGATTCTCTTCTTTTTCTTCTAAGGTCTTATTGATGAGTGCATATAATTCTTTCGGCTTAAAGGGCTTGCTCAATAGGGCATTGATGCCTAAACGATTCATTTGAGTTTGCACCTGTTCTGGAGAAGAAGAAGTGACTACGATGATAGGAATGTGCGCCATGGTGCTAGTCAAGGCTCTGATTTTTTTGGTTGCTTCCAAACCATCCATTACAGGCATATTCAAGTCCATTAGCACCATATCGAAGCTTGCTTTCTGGATGGTTTCTAGGGCAATAGCTCCATTATCGG
>CALGLY010000819.1 GCA_937959095.1 uncultured Saprospiraceae bacterium | reverse complement strand
TGATGGAAATTACGAATGGGGAAGGGCTAAACATTGTATATGACAGCGTGGGGAAAGATACCTTTCATGCTTCTTTGGCTTCTTTGACTTTCGCGGGGCATCTCGTGAATTTTGGGCAATCCTCTGGCTCGGTTGAAGGCTTTGAAATCCCGATGCTCGCTAAAAAGTCTTCCACCTTATCCCGACCGATGCTTTTTCATTATACTCGAAATAGAAAGCAATTGCTGGAAATGAGTCAAGCCCTTTTTACTTCCTTATTGGAAGGCAAGCTAACTACGCGCCCGCCGCTTCAACTTGCATTAGGCGAAGCCGCAAAAGCACACGAACTCTTAGCTTCTAGGAAAATGACGCAGCCTATTGTTTTAATTCCTTAGTAGTCTTTCAAGTTAATAGTGTCGGATAGATTGCGTGTCTTTTTTCGCTAATCAAGGCGCAAGATTAGGAACATAACTGGCTCAAAGTGATTTTGGTGGGGCGATTCATTATAGAATGCCCTCAACGCGTTAGAAATTCAGATCTATTTTTAGAAAAATGTTAAACTCATCTAATTTAAATACTTTTAAATCAGCGAGTTAGTATAGTATTTGGGCGGTATTAAGTGTTTTTGTATATTGATACTAATACTTAAAAAATGCCCCATCCAAATCATCTTGCGCCACATAACTGGTTATGAAGCCTAATTTTGTAACGCGGAGTAGCGGAAAAAGGCAGACCAATATTATCCGATAATATTAACTTGAAAGACTACTTAGTGTATTATTAGAAAGTAACCGCTTTCAAATCTACAGTTCCATCTTCCATTTTTCGGCGAATAAATTCATAGGCAGTTGGGTATTGCTCGGCAGCCGAATAATCGTTTTTTGCATGGATACGTGGTGGAATGAAGAGGTTTTTCAAGTATTTTCTTCGCTTGGAGTGTACATCATTGATGCCTAGTACCAAAATCATATTTTTCACTCGTTCCGCCTTTATTTCGTCTAAGTTTCTACTAGGGAAAAAACGGTGAAGGTCGGTATCATAATCCAATAGTTGGAATGGATTATAGTCTTCGTGGTCAGGCTTCAAAATATCATCTACAGCTTGTGTTCTTTTCCTGTTGTTTGGTGTATGTGCTACTACAAACAAATTTGACCATAGCCAATCTTGCTTTCCATGTTCGTCTTTTTTCTTCGATTTCAAACTTTCGTCGAAATGCTCCAATTCTCCCTCTCGTCCTGCTTTGGCTGGTGGTGCGTTTTTGTAACGTCCATTTTCCCAACAATCTGCTGCAAATAGTTCTTCATCGCAAAGTGCTTGTTCCGTATAGGCACAAAGTCCTTTTTGACATTTATGCAACTGCATCACAATGTCCCAATAGTATTTTCCATTTGTCGAGTTGTACTTAGGGTGTGGTGTTTGGTTTTGTTCCAACTTTTCTTCCCAAGCTTTATATACTGTCGATAGATCGCAGTCTTTATTGATTTTCCGCATGAGCTAAATACTTATCCGTTTCCCATTCCAATTGGTTTCCGACCTGCATGAATTTCTCTACTAAATTTTGTATTTCTTTTGTCTGATTTTCAAGTTTTCCTTCGCGTTCTAAATGTTCTATTTCTCGTTTTAAAATCGCAAATTCAATTAACTTTTCTTCTCGTTTTTCATTCGAATCCGTTTGCATATCGAATACCTTCGTCAAAATCTGATCCCATCGCAAATAACGCGGATCTATACGATAATTGTCCACATGATTCTCCCCTTCATAATACAACTCCCGATAAATCTTCCCCTCTGCATCAAATTTTAATTCCACGATTTCCCAAGGTTCAAAGGAAGATGCGATAATCGGCGAATGCGTGGCAAAGAAGAATTGGGATTCTTTTTCTTTATCGAAGGAGGTGTAGTAATTTATTATTTCTTTTTGGATGTCGGGGTAGAGGGAGTTTTCGGGTTCGTCCATTAGGATGATGGAGTTTGGTTCAAGCATACGATAAAGAGGATATGCTTTATAAATTACTTGTCGAGTACCTGTACTTAGGTTATTATAAGGAACTATTTCATTTGTTGTTTGAGAGCGAATTTGTAAAAAATCTGCTTTTCTAAAATTTATAATTTCAGTTTGTACAGCCAAATGAAAACGGTTTAAGATGGGATCTAGGCACTCTTGAGCAATTACTTCTAAAGGGTTAGGGTTAGTTTTTTTCCATTCTTTGATTCTTTGTATAATATTTAAACTATTATTTTTTTCTGATTCAATCGTTAACCCTACTCTTAAATCAGCCTCATCTAATTGGTATTCTGCTAATTCATTCTTTGAATGTGTCCATAGATTTACTAAACCATATTCGTCAAATTTGTGTAACCTATCATTCAATGAATAATTAGGTGAAATTGGAGTAATGTTAATACTTACTTGGTTGGTAGGGAAATAAAGTACTTTGTTTATTTTTTTCTCCGAAAAATTCGGTCCATATTGTACTGCGCTACCATTATCACTACCAATTAACGAAACTTTTTTAGTAGATCCTTTACTATCTTCAAAGAAAAAGTCAATCCGTTGTCCCTTTCTTAGTGTCTCTTTCATTTCATCTATAGGAGTAAGTATCTCTATTAACTCCGCAAATAGTTTAAGAATCGTAGTCTTCCCCGTTCCACTTTGCCCAATCAAACACACCTTATCCAACGGCTGTCCTTCCTTTTCATGTCCTTTCGGATAGGTAAGGTCAAGTTCTAAATCCTGAAACTGGAAATAATCGTGGATATGTATTTTACTAATCTTCATATATCATTAGATTTTGCTAAATCTGCGGAGGGCATAGTGTAGCAGGCAGATTTGGTAAAACTACTCTGTTCAAGTGTTAAACAAGTTTTCCGAAAATTCGTTTCGAGCAAAGCGCGAAACATTAAGTTTCGGAAAACAATTTACTCCGCCGCGTCCTCCACAGCCCGCCAAACTCGAAATACATTCTGATAGCAAACTTTGGCTATATCCTCTTCTGAATAGCCGCGTTTTAGCAA
>CALGLY010000818.1 GCA_937959095.1 uncultured Saprospiraceae bacterium | reverse complement strand
CAGTATATCTTGACCAAAAACCCCTCTACGAAGGAATGGAAAGTATCGAGCAATAAATATGAGGATAATAATCTTATTCGGGAAATTCCTGAATTTGAATCTTGCGAATCGCTCAAAGAGAAAACTGAGAATTTTACTACATTAAAAGAAGCAATAAGAACTACTGCAGCAAGCGGTAATGTAAATCTCCTACTGAAAATTATTGATTGCTATCACGAGGAAAAGATAGGCATTCCACCACCTACAGATTTACTATTATTATTATCAGATAAAAACGATTTGTACCGAGATTTGAATACGGATAAAATTTCTTACGAAGCGTTCAAAATTAAAAAGAAAGCGTTGATTCTTGAAGTTTTGAAATATGTCAATTCGCTACATCATACTAATATTACTTACGAAGCAGCAGACGCTTCAACTGATAAGAAAATTATAAAAAAGTGATCCTCTATTGTAGGACATTAAATTATTTTTTGTTTCCATTTATTTAAACAAAATATCCGAACCCGTTCCTACACCTATCACAGTACGCATCGCATCTTCAGGCGGAATATCCAAGAAGACCAATTTTTCGGCGGTGGTATGAAAGATGAACCCATTGGTAGGATTGGGAGCTGTAGGCACAAAAACGGTATAAATTCCATCAGTAGTTTCACTCGTCACGAAGCCTGTCATTTGCACTTCAAATACATTAATTAGGACTACTTTAGAGAAAGAAGAACCTTTATCTCCGAAAACTTGCTGCACTGTGCCACGTATGGTTGTATAAAAAGGAAGACGTTCTAGTAATTGCTTTTCGAGATAGGTGTAAATGCCTTTTCCCGAACGCGTCCGTACCGCCAAGCCTACAAAAAAACAAAAGGCAATAACGATAGAAAAGGAAATGAGTTGCACCAAAAATTCATTCTGGATGAAGCCAAAGAGTGCCGCGATTGGTTTCAGGAAATTAGAAATTAGATCAAATACAAACCTAACCAAAACGACGAATATCGTAATCGGTAAGAGAACAAGCAAGCCCCCAATGAGTGTGGTGAAAGAGAATCTTTGAAATTCCTTTAGCATGAATACCTGCGTTTTTCAGACTGAATGATGGTGAACTAACAATTGCTATTAGGACACTTATTTAACCGTAAAGTTTCTCTGAAAAGCGTTAAAATGAGTGATTTGTAGTAAATAAAGGGTAGATGGCTAATCTGTGCCTACTTCTTCGACTGGAGCATCTTTCTTTTTCTTAACAGCACCACGTAAAAATTCCTTAAAACTATCGAATTCTTTTTCGTAGCTGATGCCGGCGGCTGTTTTTTGTTCATTACTTCCACCACCTATACTTGGTTCAAGGACATTCGAGAAACGAAGTTTAAGGGTTCGATCATCTGTTACGATATATTCTAATACAATATCATGTCCGTAAGAGGCTTGTGAATTCCCTGAACTAGCACCAGCCGTTAAGAATTTTGGGCCAACTGAAATCACCCAACGATCATTTAGCAAATTGGCTCTTGTCGTAAATTGATATTGTTCTCCAGAGCGAAAATCTCCTTGATCTAAACTGGCTTGTTCATCAAAGCGATTGTAGGCTAAATCAACATCTACATTAGAAATGACTTTATTTTCCTTGAATACTTCTGACAATAAATCCGTCAAGATGATAGACAATTGGTTGGCTAATAATTCACTCACCGTATTATTGATAAGATCAGTACTTTGTTCAATTGAAATTTCGGCAGGAATAAACTGCCCTAAGGCAATTAATCCAAAGACTTGCCGATTGAGTGCGTTTTGGTCTTGCTTTAGCGTTCGCATTTTGCTTTCGGCATAGGTTTTTAGTTTGCCTTGTAGGCGCGGAAATTGAATGTCAAAATCAATAGTTGGTTTCAGCAATTCGCCACGCAGATGCATCAGCAAATCTACTTCTGTAGGTACACGAGCATTTACTTGTGTTTGGGTGGAAGCAAAGCCTAGGTATTCTTGAATTAGTCCAGCTATTGGTGTACTCAGACCTTTATATTGTGCGTGCAGATCAATAATAGCATTAAAAGGATTGCCAGTCCAAGTAATCGTACCACCACGCTGCACCGTGAAGGGTTTATTGACAATATTATATAAAGTAAAAAGATATTCGCCTTCTTCGATGCTGTAATCGCCATACATCGTCAGTTCTTGTGTACGATCCAGATAGATTTGTACATTACCTTTACCACGTCCTCGAATGATGTCACCTGCTTGTTCATCAAAGATTAAATCTACTTGTGCCACATCGGTTAGGGTTAAGTCCATATCCATTTTCACGCCACGTAATTCGGTTGCATTTTCTTCAATAGTATCTGTGCGTTCTGCATTAGGATCGGTGAAGGTAATGAAGCGATTTTCGGAAGCTTCTTTATCGTAGCTCACAGGAATCACGATTTTCGTTCCTTTTCCTGCTACTGCATTTATGTTGATGTCCGTCTGTGAAAAAGGACCGCTAAACCAAATCGTACCAGAGCCAGTGCCACGTCCATAAAAGACATCATTATCTCCCTTCTTTGTATTCAAGGCAATAAACCTATCATTGGCGGTGGTCATGTTTACATCTAGCCCCAGTTTTTTTAGGAATTTATGTGTGATACCGCCATTCACATAGGCCCTATTACCTTCCATATCGGTCACGATTCCGCCATCGGAGCAGATACATTTATCATCAATTTTGGCGAGTTGATTATGGATGTGGAAGCGAGATTGTAGAAAATCAATCGTGGTTGCTCCGTCCAAGACTTTAGCATAACCTGATATTTTAGGCTCGGGCAAAAAGCCAGAGAGTTGTAGTTGTCCGTTGATAGTACCAACGGTATTGGAGATAGAATGCCCCAAGAAATATTCTAAAAAGGCAAGCGGATATTTGGCTGTATTGAGGGTCAAATCGAGATATTTCGGCTTTTTTGTCTTGTCTTTACTGTCTTTTTCCAAAGGCTCAAAACTGGGAAGATTATAGTTTGCTCGCACCGATAATTGCATGGTATCTTTAGTGATGCTGACAAAAGATTTAAGACTACTTTTTAAATCTAATGCACTTGCCTTTAAGGTAAAATCGCCATAATTATCTTCATTGATAAGAAACGAATCTGCCCGAATGCCTAGTTCTATATTTTTCATATTAAAGACATCGCCCACATTGGCAAAGAGCTTAAAATCGCCCCCAAAGTCTAGTAAAGGGTAGTTCCAGAACGTATCTATAATTCCAAAATGGAAGCCCTGCGCCAATAAATTCAGTCCTTTATCTTGATAGGCTTGCAATTCAATACTTCGCCCTTGGTCATCTGCTAGTCGGAAATCATTGACTTCAATTTTATCTTTTTCAAATTCAATATAATTATCATCATTCAAGTTCCATTTACTTGAAAGTAGAAAGAAATCATCTGAATCTAAAGTAATACGTGTGCGCGTGCTATCGAGGGTTTTTATTTCTCCATTAAAGTCTAAATTACTTAATACATTATTGATATGAGGCGCAAATTTTATATTAAAGCTCAGGTCGTCATCCACGAGGGTAGTGCTGATGGTAATTGGTTCGGTTTGCTTACCATTTTTCAGAATGACTTTATCTGTATTGATGTTTAGCGTTCCTTCTTTATTCAGAAAATCGGCGACTAGCTTGCCGCCTTCTATACGCAAAGTATCATAAGTAACAGAAGGCGCTTCGAGTTCTATTTCCAATTGATTTTGTAAATCATCAAAATAGGTCGTCAGTTTCAGATCTTTTAGTGTATCCAATTTTGGTGCAATAAACTTCGTGAAATCACCAGAGTTTTTGATATGTAAATTTGCAATAAACTGATTGGTAGAATCCGCGCTATGCACATGCGGAGTAGGGACTTTGAGTTTAAAACGTTTCGCATAAGTAGGAAAATGATAATGCAGTGCTTCCAAAAAGGCATCGGGGAGATGT
>CALGLY010000817.1 GCA_937959095.1 uncultured Saprospiraceae bacterium | reverse complement strand
AATCGCGTTCCATTTGTGCGATAGTTGGACGCAATAGAAAGTCTTCTGCACTAGCTAAACCGCCTGCTAGAATTACGCCTTCTGGCTCGAAGGTCATGCCGAGTTCTGCTATTTTACGACCTAATAGGTTGCCTGTATAGTCAAAAGCAGCTATAGCGAGTTCGTCGCCTTGCTTTGCGGCTTCAAAAATTGCTTTCGATGTTAATTCGGAAAAAGAAATAGTGCGTAAGCGACTTTCTATATGCGTATCTGCTATTAGCTGGAAGACCGTTCGTTTGATGCCCGTAGCAGAAACATAGGTTTCTAAGCATCCGTTTTTTCCACACTTGCAGGCTCTTCCATTTTCCTTTATCACAGAATGTGCTAACTCTCCTGCTTGCCCCTTGCTGCCGCGTACTATGTTTTTATTTAGTACAATGCCACAGCCTAAACCTGTGCCTAGTGTAAGTACTATATAGTTTTCCATTTCTTTGGCTAAGCCGAATAAGCCCTCCCCTAAGGCTGCAGTGCTGCCATCCTTAATCAAGAAAGTAGGGAGGGCACATTTGGTCTCCAATATCTTCACGATTTCTACTCGATGGGGGAATGGTAAATTGGTAGCTCCTACAATAGCATTAGCTCTGCAACTTGGTGCACCTATTCCAATTCCTACTGTTTCAGGATAGACTTGGAGTAAAGGCATTATAGCATGAAACAAAACTTCAAAAAAATCAGCTTCGTTCTTGCATACCTTAGTATCCAAACGATGACTTTCTAAAATTTTATAGCGTGCATTCACCATTGCTAATTTGGTAGATGTGCCGCCGATATCTATACTTAATGCTGTTTTCAAACTTAGTGATTTAATAAGAAAAACTAAATCAAAACTGGGTGATTCCTTTTTATTTTTACAAAGCTAGGAAAAAATACTCAATTGTGTGTACGCGCACACAGTTTTTTTATCTTTTTGTGTGCGCACACACAAATTATATATTTTAATTTATGTACTTATTTCTTTTTAATATTTGGCAAAAGTATTAAGCTTGCAAAAAACAACTTATGGAATTGATAACAAGTATTTTAATTGGCTTCATTGCATTTTTGCATTGCTACATCATGTGGTTTGAAATGTTTGCCTGGACGACGCGTGGGCCAAAAATTTTCAGAAATTTTCCAAAGGACTTATTTGAACCGACAAAGGCTTTAGCTGCCAATCAAGGTTTATACAATGGCTTTCTAGCGGCGGGTTTGCTTTGGACGTTCTTTATAGATGATCCTGTTTGGAAGGTGAATATTGCCCTTTTCTTCTTGGGGTGCATCGCAGTGGCAGGCTTGTATGGCGCAGCAACAGCGGATAAAAAAATACTTTTTGTGCAGACTGTTCCTGCGGTATTAACGATAGTGCTATTGTTATTGAAGTAATTTTTTTTGAATGCAAAGGCACAGCGTTTTTTTTCTACTATTTCTCTATGTCTTGTCGTGCCTTTGTATTCAAAAAAACTAAGCAGTTCGTGCTTTTTATAAAAATTGGTTCTCATCAATTTCCAAAAACATTACTTGAAGTAGCTGAATTGGGCAATGCGCCAACGGTAAAAGGCAGATTGAAACCAATAAAAGAATAAGGGGTATCCAAACCAAAATTCCAGCCCCAACCTACGCTTAGAATATCACGCAGTCCGGTAATCATCAACCCTGCACCGAATTCGGGCGTGCCATCCAAATCGAAATCTGGCGAAGTAAAGCCCATTCCTACTCCTAGATTGATGAAGTCATTATAAAACTTACTTTTACGACTGCCCCATTTCATGAAAATACCATAGGTAGGCGCGAATTGAAATTTATTGGCAAGGGCTACTTGGGGGCTTTTCGCACGTGCATAAGGATTGGCTAAAACTAATGAACCACTCATACGGAAATAGGGTGAAACACGCGCAAGATGCACATACCGACGATAGATTTCGCGGCTTTCATAGTTCGGATTATTCTTAGAAGCACCACGCTCTAGTACGGCTTTTATCAGGATTTCATCGCCTGCTTTACGTTCTCCTACACTTTTTAATTCAATGAAGCCTTCGGCAGGCATATTTCCTACCATGAAGCGACGTACTTGCTCTGTGAATTCCTCGTTTTCGAGATAACTTTTCTTGAAGGGTTGCAATAATTCCAGTACCCGATCGAAGATATTTTTGATATTTTCAATATCCGTTTCCAGCGAATCGACATAGCCTGCATAGTTGTTTTCTACAAGGGTGAGTTCTGGCAAGCCTGCTATATTTCCATCTGGCAAGAAGGAGTTGGTCGTGGTAGCATAGAGCGAAACATCATCCGCATAGTTTTTATAAGAACCTAATGCTAAATTGACTAATTCATCCAAATTATCCGTGAAGGTATTCCCTTGAAGTAAATCATCGGGGAAACCCTGCACTACGGTTTCATAGGTACTTACCGAGAAATTATAGAGCCGATTGACTTGTTCTAGACTTAGTTCATTATTGAGAAGTATCTGCGCGGCAGGTTTCGTGAGCCTTTGTACACTAAGCGTACTCAAGGCACGTTTGTATGCCCTTCTTAGATTAATCCGCGAAGAATCAGAAGGAAAAAGCTCCGTTACCTCCAAGCGCACCAACTCTTTGAAATGTCCTCCGAGTTGAAGATTATTGATTTGGATGCTATCATTGAGGCTTTTATTTCGGGCTATTTCTATTTTTTCATCGTCGCCTAGTGGCGTACCGAATCGTTCTATTTCAAAGTATTCATCCATTACATAATCATCAAAATTTTCGATATGTATCGGTCGTCCACCACTTTTATTTTTAATGAATGCTCCCAATCTAAAATAGACAATCAGTGAGCTATCTATTTGCCCGTCTGCGCCCAAGTCAGCAAGTAGGGATTCACGCACGACTTGTGCTTCCTGTTCCAAAAAATCAATGAGAAATAGCGGATATGGTCCATCAAACTCAAGCGACTTCGCATCCATTTCAGGCGTGTCGATTAGTTCAATAAGTTCATCATCATTTTCTATTTCTTCCATCAAATCATCGAGCAGTGTGGCGAATTTTTTATAATCTCTCAGTGCTATTTTTGTCTTATCGGCATCGCTGAAAGTCGTATTTAGCATTTCCAAAATCGCGTTCTGATGACGCAACAGTTGATTCAGTTTTTTCAAGCGTAGCAAACGACTGTCCTGTGCTGCAATCCCTTGAAAACGAAACATCTCATCCTCCAAAGCAGCAGCGTCGATTTTGATACGAATTCGGCTATTAATATCCACAATTGCATTCTTATCTGTAGCAATCGTGTCGAGGTGTTTCCCTGTGGTGCTTTCCTCCACGAGGGTTAGAAATTGTGCTTGCGCTGTTACTGGCAAGCAGTACCAACAGACACAACACAACAATAGGAGTAATCGGTTCATATTTCTTCTTCTGTTGGTGTAGGCGGCAAAGCCTTAATGGCTGCGTTGAAGGCACGCTGCATTTGAAAAATACTTATTTTTTTACGCTTATCCTTCGGATCAGGCGAAAGACTAGGATCTACATAAATGACATAGGCGACCTTAGGCATCATAGCGATAGCACGTACATTTTCGAAGGTGATTTCCTTTTCAGGAAAGCCTTCTTTTAGTGCGTCTTCTATTTTTGTTTTCAGCGTAAAGAGTTCCTCTAGTTTATTAACCCAAAGGATGCGCTGTTTTGGATGTGCCGTCTCTTGTGTGCAGAGTTTATTTGCTCCTTCTAGCAAGATGGTGCTATCTTCAAATCTTCCTAAAAGGAGGAGTGTGATATGTTCCTCCAAGAAGGCATCGAAATCTTCGATGGCAGTCTCCATTCCATTGAGCGTGTGCACACGCGTCAGGCTTGGAATGGGTATAGGGAAAGTCGTTGGCATGTTTTCAAAATGATTTTTAGTAAGGGCTTTCGCCATTTTATACGTAGGCTGTTAATTGCGAAAGTCCTGAAAAATTAGTTCCTTTTTTATGAAAAACCTAAAATAAGGGTTTTTGAATGGATTTACAAAACTGAAAGCGTTTCGTACTTTATGTATTGTATGCGAAAATACCCATAAAAAAAGCAGCCAGAACAAGAGTCTGACTGCTTTCAAAGTAGTAAGTTGCATAATGCAACCGCAAGTAAATTGCTGCGAATTTTACTATAAAATTAAAAGTGTGTTGAAGGTGAACAGCTTTTTTGTCTATAATTGTCTTCCTAAGCTGTTCTTAAAATTAAGTAAAGTGAGTACGTAAGTAATGCTAATTCTATCTTATATCCAGCTTTCGATAAGAGCGTTTTCCATCCACTTCGATTTTTACGAAGTAGGTGTCGCTCGGGAGTTCGTCCGTTGGAATGATTAATTCGTTTTCGCCTGCATTCAAATCGGATGCTATCGTTTTCACAGGTACGCGTTCATTATTCAATACAATCAAAGTCGCTTTACCTCCTTTCGGAGAGGTTACATTTATAGTCGCTACTTGCAGCGTTTCATCAGAGGTTAGCTTCCCTATAGATGTACTTTGTACTTGTTGTTTGGATTCTATCCCGACAGAAATGATGGTAGAGTACATAAATGTACCATCCGTAAGTACTTTCTTTATTCGGTAATGATATTGTAAGCCACCAAGTACTTCTTCATCTTTATACATTAGCTTGGAAGCTGTTTGCAGTTCTTTCTGTCCTTTCCAATCTATCTTATAAAAATATTCCCCATCGGTACTCCGCTGCAATTCCAATCCATGAATACTTCCATCCGTTTCCTCAGCCCAAGCGATTAGAACTTCCTTTCCCTTAGGGCTTGCCTGAAAAAAAGGTAACTTATAAGGCAAAGCGGTACATTTTGCTTGTATTTTTTTCGCCCCTTCGGGATGCACTCCACCACTATTGATGGTGAGTTGTGCTTCTTGTGCGGACTTTATATCAAGCGAAATATTCAAGAATCCATATTGGCTTTTATTCAGCACGATTCCGATATTTCCTTCTCCACTGCAAAAGCCTTCACAACGTTCTGTGCCTTCCTTATGCTCTGCTAAATAAAGCGTTTTCGTTTCTGCTACATCCAAATTTACAAATGGCCCGGCACCTGGAATGGTTACTCCACGCTTCAAGTTATCTACATAATCTCCTTTGTGAATGAAGCCATTGCCAGCTTCGCCATAAGGCGATATCGTGAGCTTATGTAAGAAATCTTCGCCCGAAGAACTCGCGCTAAAATTCAGTACAAAATCGATATTATTATCCCCATTTACATCCAAAGGGATATTGCCATATGCATTATAGTCGAATCCTCCTTCTACCAGATTATTTTGGGAAGAAGAAACCAAGTTAAATGATTGCGGAAATGCGGGGTTACATTGAGCCTCAAGGCTATTCGGCAACATAGTACTAGCTGCTAATGGAGCTAAACTGGCTAACACGCCTTTGAAGAACAATTTATTCAATCGTCCCTCTGTCTGTAGTCCGCAGTAATTGCTCGCCTGTCGTCTATACCTTTTCAGGCGTTGTTCTAATGAGTAGGTGCACAACAAAGCCATAACTAATGTCTTTCGTAATTAGTAAAATAAAGGCTCTTTTATCAACTTCATGGACGGAGAAAAAGAAAAAATGACTGTTGCTACTTGCTGTGTCTAAGGCAAGTGCTATTAGGCATTTTTTAAACGTTCCTTTTCTTCGGCTCAATCAAGAAATTTTCAGAGAACCAAATAAAGTAGCAGATTAAAAGAGTAGATACAAGAGCTATTTTTTGTCTAGTAAAATACAAGACAAAAAGCTTTAATTTTCTATATTTCTTTTAATCTAAAATAGGTGTAATCAGTAAAATAAAAATGGGATAGCCTTCCTCTAATTTTATACTCTATTATTTTAAATATCCAAAAACCAATTCATGAATTGATTCTATATGTTTCTTAAATTATCTTTTTTAATGCTGGAAAGCTTTTTTGTTTGATTAATCTTCACGTAACTCTTTTACAATTACAAAGATAAGCGACAAAATACTAGCATTAGCGTACACTTTAATTGAGCTAGGTATGAGCATCATTTTAAAATATTTTTTACCTTTGTCGCCTAACTCTCTGACGTAGAGTAGTTTTTATTTCGAGATAACTTGCAATTGTCTAACGAAAGCATATTAAATGAAACGACTATATAATCGCATTAATAGCGACGAACTCAAGCAGCAAATGCTTGAAAGTGATGAAAAACGTGTCACGCTTTCCTTTTATCAGTATGCCAATATTGAAGAGGTAGCGCAATTTCGGAATCAATTTTATGAAGGACTAAGTGCTTTAGGTGTGTTTGGGCGCATCTATGTAGCCAAAGAAGGCATCAATGGGCAACTCTCTTTGCCTGCTGATAATTTTGAAGCCTTCAAGACCTATTTATATAGTATTGATTTCCTAAAAGGCATTCGCCTAAATATTGCCATCGAAGATGATGGAAAATCCTTTTATAAATTAAAAATAAAAGTCCGCGACAAAATTGTAGCCGATGGCTTGGATGATAATACCTTCGATGCCAGCAAACGTGGTACGCCGCTAGATGCTGCGGACTACAATAAACTAGTAGATGACAAAAAGACTATCATAGTAGATATGCGAAACCACTATGAGAGTGAAGTTGGCTACTTCAAAGGTGCTATTCGTCCCGATGTAGAAACCTTTCGCGAAGCCTTGCCACTTGTGGAAGATATGCTTGCCGAGGAAAAAGATAAAAATATCGTCATGTACTGCACTGGTGGCATCCGCTGTGAGAAAGCGAGTGCCTACTACCTACACAAAGGCTTTGAGAATGTCTTTATGGTGGAAGGTGGAATCATCGAATATTCGCGCCAATGCGAGGAACAAGGACTAGAGAATAAATTTATTGGCAAAAATTTCGTCTTCGATGAGCGCATGGGCGAACGCATAACGGAGGATGTCATTTCCAAGTGCCATCAATGTGGTGCTACTTGCGATACGCATATTAACTGTGCGAATGATGCTTGTCATATCCTTTTCATTCAGTGCGAAAGCTGTGCTGAAAAATATACGAACTGCTGCTCCCAAAAATGCAGTGATTTCACTCAGCTCCCTGAAGAACAACAGCTCGTGCTTCGCAGAACACTAGAGTTCAATGGTACAAAATTCGGGAAAGGTCGCTACAAGGCTTTTCATAAGGATGAGGGCTTATCTTTGGAATAAGAGAACGTACAAGAATAAATTAGACCTTTTATTCTTGTGCATTGCCTAAACCATAGAAAAGGAATGCTTTGAAGCCACTATATCAAAGCATTCCTTCCAAAAAATATAGGTTTTATTTTTTCCAATTTCTCCCCTATTTCATTCCTATAGATTAAATATTATTCTTATTCTCAATAAGAATTCACCAAAACACATTATAATGTAAGCTCTAAAATGTATTTTTACCCATCTTTTCAAGATGAAAATGAAAATTATGAAGCCTCTCTTTACGCTGCTTATATCATTAGTTTTTCTATTATCCTTCTCTGGATGTAAAGATGATCCGAAGTCTCCGCCACAACCTTGCATAGACCAACCACGTTGTGAGTGGCAACAACAATTCGGTAATTTATCAAATAAAATCATCGCAGATATAGGAGCAGGCTATGGCTTTGATGCAATTCCAATGGCAGCAAATGCAAAAAAAATTATTGCCATTGAGATTGACTCACAAATAGTACAATTCTTAGATAGTGTAGCAACAACAGACAAATCACGTAATTTAGAAGCTCGACTGACGCAACCAGATGATCCGGGGTTGACACTAAATGAGGCAGATGGCGTATTGATAGTGAACACTTATATGTATATTTCTAATAGAGTCAATTATCTAAAACGCTTGAGTAAAGGCATGAAGCCTGGAGGGCAATTAGTCATTGTCGATTTCAAGAAAAAAGAATCAAGAAAACCACCACCATTCAAAGATAGAGTCGCTTTGTATCAAGTAGAGCAAGAATTGA
>CALGLY010000816.1 GCA_937959095.1 uncultured Saprospiraceae bacterium | reverse complement strand
TTTTTCCATTCCTAACGCAAGTTGCAGCAATAAATCAGCCCCTTTAAAAGAAGAAATTTTACGTTCCAAAACCGCTTTTTCTATTTCCACCAATTCAGTAGCTATCTTAGGCTGCTGCATAAACCAATCCCGTAGCGCAATATCAATCGTTTCTTGTAGCCAATATTTCGATTGCTGTTGTCGCTTATGCACGAGGTAGCCATTTCCCTGAATTTGCTCAAAATAAGCATCCATACTCGCCCAGAGTTCGGCGATTCCTTCTTTTTTTAAAGCAGAACAATGTAGTACTTTAGGGATCCAATTACTCGATTTGGCAGGGAACAAATGTAGTGCATTCCGATATTCTTGTCGAGTGCGATTTGCCAATGCGACGCGCTCCCCATCTGCTTTATTGATGCAGAGCAAATCTGCCATCTCCACGATGCCGCGCTTTATGCCTTGCAGCTCATCGCCTGCCCCTGGCAAGAGCAAAAGTAGGAAGCAATCAACCATCGAATGTACTGCAATTTCGGACTGTCCGACACCTACCGTTTCTATAATAATCGTATCAAAACCTGCGGCTTCGCACAAAATAATCGTTTCGCGAGTCTTGCGGGCTACACCACCAAGCGTAGTACCTGCGGGCGAAGGGCGCACAAAGGCACGTTCATTCGAGGAGAGTTCTATCATACGCGTTTTATCGCCTAGAATGCTGCCTCTACTAATTTGACTAGACGGATCAATGGCTAAAATCGCAATTTGTTTCTCTAAGTTGGTAATGTGTTGCCCAAGTGCCTCGATGAACGTACTTTTACCCACACCTGGCGAGCCTGTGATGCCAATTCGACGGGCATTTCCTGCTTGCGGCAAGCACTTTTCCACAATTTCTTGGGCGATTTGTTGGTGGCTTGAGTTGGTGCTTTCTACTAAAGTAATGGCTTGACTCAAGGCGACCCGATTGCCTTGCAGGATGTCTTCAACATATGCTGCTGCGCTGCGTAGCCCTGCTCGCTGCCTAAATCGCAGATTCGGATTGATGCTTTGATTTGCCATAGCTGCAAAACTAAGATGTAGAATTGTGAAATCGTAGAATTGTGAAATTGTTTTGTTTTAGAGGCGAGAAGCGAGACCGTCTTTCGCCTCGACTGCGAGAAGCAAGATTTTTTATAGGAATCAAGAGGAATCATAATTATGTATTCGCAATATTAAAATAATAGCGCAATCCGCCATCTGTACCGATATATTCATAGGAAATATCCACGCAATTATCATCAAATACTTCGGAGCATTCTACTGCACATTCTACACTTAGACTATAACTGCCTTCGGTTTGTGCAGTGTACCCATCCACTACGATATAATAAAAGCCAGTGGCGACAGCTAGTTTCTATTCTTATTTCCTTTTACAAAACTAAAGGAAGAAGACACGCAAGGTTTTAACTTATGTTGCAAATCGTTGTAGTAGTGCTTGTTAAAGCTTGGGAAAGTGGATTTTTTTGTAAAAAAAAGGAATAACTTGGCAGCACTTTAGGATTTATGACGTTATGAAAATAGTTATATTTGTATTCTAATTTAAAGCTGTTCAGATGCTCTATTTTTATATCTGAATGATTGCATTTAACATAAGGCTAAGATCTAGAAACTGTATGAAATTGATTAAAATGAAAAATATTCTTCTACTCTGTGGTATCTGTCTAGCAGCAGTCAGTTGTGATCTAGGTGGAGATGAAATACAAGTCGTCCCAGATATAGAAGAAGCGTTTAAAGTTGATTTGTGGGAGAATCTGACTACGGCGCAGCGTTCCTTTACCTTAGGCTTTGAATCTATTGAAAAAATACCTTGTGGAGAGGAGACTATCTACATCGACTTAGACCCAGATGTGGGAGGCAATTTTACCCTAAATATAAATGTATTAGACAATAATTGTTCTGGGGAGTTATTGATTGCTGAAGAAGTTGTTGATATAGGTAGATTGCCTTTAGGAATACATGATGTAGAGATTAATTTGCGCGATGTAATCGTGAATAAGGGGAGGTTGAATGTTTCTGAAAAAGGTTATGAAATAATTTTAGATTCGCATGCTGGTTTATCGTTCGAAAATTGGGAGCTGATGCGTGTTCCAGAGCAATCTTTTTGGGGATATGCAGGATTTATAGATAGACCTACTTCAAGTGAAGAACTAGACATCCCTATGACGTTTATTGAACGAATGCACACTTATGCGAATGAGATGCTGCCCGAAGCGGGCTACTATAGTTATTTCAAAGTTGATTCGCTAAGCAATTTGACGATATTGAAGGAGGCAGAATTTCAAACGTATGAACCCATCATGACTACTTATACGCCTTTCTTCTTTACACACTATGACAACATTGATAAAATAAAACAGTTTACTCAGCAGTATCTTGAAGCACTTGATAATCCAAATTTCCAAATCCAGATTTTCACCTCGGATGGCGAGGCTTTTCTTAAAAATACGGTGCAGAAAGATAGTGGTGTAGATTAGTATAAGTAGTGAGATAAAAATAAGATGACAACTAATTGGATTTTATTTTTTCCTGAATCGAGGCGCAAAAATTAGAGTTATGCCGTGTATAGTGATTATTTTTGTAACAAAGAGTCAGGGACAAAGAGAGACCAAGAAGGTGTTAGATTATTTTTGTCTCACTACTTACAATATTCTCAATGGAATTGCGTGCTAATTGCTACACAGAAAAAAAGCCGAAGATCTCTTTA
>CALGLY010000815.1 GCA_937959095.1 uncultured Saprospiraceae bacterium | reverse complement strand
CATCTTCCGATAGGGCAGGGTGTGCGCAAGAATAAGTACGACTATTGAAAGAAAGACTTTGTGGCTTACTCCACGATTCGCCCATCCATTCGGAATGATAAAGCTGTAAGCGATAAACCGATGCATTGCTATTATTCGCGCCTAAATCTTCACCTGTAGTACTGCGTGTGAAAAAGACTTCGCGTTCATCCGCTGTAAAGACAGCGGATGCCTCATGGTAGCGAGAACCGAGTTCGTCTGAAAAGACTTTAGGCTTGCCATAAATGAAGTCGCAACTCGGCGAATTCGGACTTTCGATATTTGAAGAAAGCATTTGCACAAAAAAGAGTTTCAGAAAGGGTTTATCGGACGAACTACTAGAACGTTTTACGTATTTTTCAACCTTGCGCTCTGATGCAAAAATCAAACCATCGCGATAGTAGAATGGACTGAAATCATCATTCGGAGAGTTGAACCAAAGCCGTTGTACTTCGTAGTGCTTGGCATTTTTGGTCATCAGCTCGTCCACATAATCGCAAGAACGTGCTAGGTATTGTCCGCGTGTATCATCAGGGGAAGCTTCTGCATAGCGTTTGAACCATTTTTTGGCTTGTTCGCACTTGCCATTTTGCTGTAGCATTTGGGCATAATACAAATATTGCGCTGCCTCTATGCTCGACATTTGCACGACTTGAGCGTACCATTGCTCTGCGTTTTGCGTGTCGCTCAATCTGCGATAAGCCTCTGCTAAATTGATTTTGGCTTGTCCATTATCTTCTTTATCTAATACTTTTTTATAGGCTTCAATAGCCGCTTTATAATTCAGGTTTTTCATGTGGTTATTACCGAGGCGCATCAATATGCCTTGTGCATTTATGCTGCCTGCAAAACTTAAGCTCAATAAAACTAGTAGTATCCTAAGGATATTCATTTAACGTATTTACTTTTCTGATTGTTGATTTGTTCTTGTGATGTGCGTATTTGTGTAAATCGTAATAGTCTTGTAACACTAGCATACAATACTCTCAAAATCGGTACAATGTTGTGTTTAGGGAGTATTTTTTTGTTAAATCTTGAATTTGAGGGTTGTAATGCTATAATGAGATAATGCTGCAATGCGATAATGCGAAAACATTGTAGCATTATCGCATTACAACATTGTAGCATTAATTACTCAATACCTGCTGTATTTGCTGTAGCATCTGCTCGCTGGTGGCATAACCTCTTGCAATTAGGAAATATTTCTCGCCTTTTTGTAGGATAATGGTAGGGAAACTTCGCGCGCCTAATTTTGCTGCTGCATCAAAATCACCACGAACAGCTTCTTTCATTTCAGCCGACTCAAAAGCCGTTTGAAATTCCTTTGCATCTATCCCGAATTCCTTTACAAGTTCCAGATAGGTGGCTACTTCATTGGTGTTTTTATTGTCTTTGTAAAAAGCCGTTTGCACCGCTTTGAAGAAGGCAAATTCTTGTTCTGGCTTCATTTTTCGGACGACAAGTACGGCTCTTGATGGCGGTTCTGTATCATAAACAAAAGACATATCTTTTAGAATAGCAGAATTAAAAACTTGCCCACTTCGCTCACCTACTTCCTCCCAATGATGACTTAGAAAATCGCCTAAGTCGCGCATTGTTTCCGTATTATAGGGGCGCAAACCACCCATAATCAATTGCAAGTCGATGCTTTTATCCATTTTGGTCGTTAGTTCCATTAATTCGGGCGCAATGCCATAACACCATGAACACATAGGGTCGCCGACATAAATCAGTTTTGCAGAAGCTTGTGCCATTCCTTGAAATTGTAAGAAACTTAGAAATAAAAAGAGTACCAATCGCATAGTTTGCAGGTTTGGTGAATGACAAAGTTGGCGAAAAAGCAGCACTCCAAGAAGGAATGAGGGTTTCTATTTTTGATTCTACATTATTTTAGGACATAAAATCTAACGTTCAAGAGCATCCCGATAACTATCGTGGGCAAACGCAAGTTCAAGATGCAGATTTTGTTTCCTTCATTCATAATGAATTCACGAATCCTATCTTCAATCCAATTTTTCCTTAAATTTACTCAAAATTCAAAACATGAAAAACGTATTATACATCTTACTTTTTGCCCCTCTTTGGGTATGTTCCCAAACCTCCTATTACCCCGTCTCAAACCGTTGGGAAGCAAAAAGTCCGCAAGCAATGGGCTTGGATGCACAAGCCCTGCAAGCAGCCGTGCACTTTGCAGAAGACAATGAATACGCAGGCGAGCGCGATTTGCGTAGAGCTATTTTAAAAGGTTTTGCTCATGAACCCTATCACGAAATACTTGGCCCGACTAAGCGACGCGGTGGACCAGCAGGTGTAGTACTCAAAAATGGCTACATCGTAGCGCAGTGGGGCGATGTACAACGTGTGGATATGACCTTTAGTGTCACCAAAAGTTATCTTTCTACCGTAGCAGGTTTGGCAGTGGATAAAGGCTTGATACAGGATGTGCAAGACAGGGTAGTGGATTATGTTTGGGATGGTACCTTCCGAGGCGCACATAATAAAAAAGTGACTTGGGAACATCTATTAACGCAATCTTCGGATTGGACAGGCGATTTATTTGGAGTGAAAGATTGGGCAGATCGCCCACCCAAAGAAGGAGATATTGATGATTGGAAACTTCGAGAACTGAACGAACCAGGCACGGTATTCGAGTATAATGATGTGCGCGTGAATGTACTGGCTTATGCCTTATTGCAAGTGTGGAGAAAACCTTTGCCAATGGTACTGAAAGCGCATTTGATGGATAAAATCGGTGCATCTCCTACATGGCGTTGGTATGGCTATGACCACTCTTTCACCAATGTGGATGGTATCCAAATGCAATCGGTGAGTGGTGGTGGACATTCGGGTGGTGGCGTATTCATCAATACGCTCGACCATGCTCGATTTGGGCTGCTTTTTTTGCGAAATGGCAAATGGGAAGACGAACAAATTCTTTCCGAAGACTGGATAAAAGCCGTGCAGCAGTCTTCTAAGCCCAATCCAAGCTATGGTTATATGTGGTGGCTGAATGACAAGAACGGTAAACGCCATATCGAAGGCTTACCCGAAACGATCTACTATGCGGCAGGTTTTGGTGGCAATTACATTGTAGTGGATGAAGCCAATGATATGGTGGTGGTAACACGCTGGCTAGAACCGTCCAAACTAGGCGAATTTCTGAAATTGGTGCAAAGCGCAATGAAGGATGAAAACGAAAAAATCAGTCTTTTCAATGGCAAAGACTTAAAAGGCTGGCAAACTTATGGCACAGAAAAATGGTATGTCAAAGATGGATTACTCGTTTGTGAAAGTGGAAAGGATAAACAATATGGCTATCTCGCTACCGAACAACAATATAAAAATTTCGACCTTACACTAGAGTTCAAGCAAGAAGCAAATGGCAATAGTGGTGTGTTTTTCCGTTCTTCGATAGAAGGGACAAAAATAACAGGTTGGCAAGCCGAAGTCGCGCCACCGCGCAATAACTCGGGTGGTATATATGAGTCTTATGGTAGAGGTTGGTTGATAAAACCGCCCCGAAAATTGGACGATGCGCTACGTATGGGAGAATGGAATAAAATGCGCATCCGTGTGCTGGATGATGAAGTAACGACTTGGATCAATGGCGTACAAATGATA
>CALGLY010000814.1 GCA_937959095.1 uncultured Saprospiraceae bacterium | reverse complement strand
AGTATTCGAGGCTTGTCTGCTACAAGCAGGCACAAAATTGGGAACATAACTGGTTATGAAGCCCGATTTTGTAACGAAGAAAACTGGAAAAAGAAGCAGTCATAAATGCAAAGAAATTTCTGTTACAGTGTACTTAGATGTTGAGTGGAGAAAAGTCTTCATAAAAAACAAAATCGCGATGAGAATAATTATAGTATCTTTTTTAGTCGTTTTTAGCCTACAACTTTTTGCACAGCAAGATATGCAGCGCAAGTTTCAAACCCAATTTATCACAGCAGAAGATGGCTCAACTATTCAGTTGCCTGAAGGAACATTTAAGTTGAGCAAAAGCCTTTGGTTGGATGGCAAAAAGGACATCACAATACGAGGCGCAGGCATGGATAAAACTATCCTTTCCTTCAAAGGACAAACCGAAGGGGCAGAAGGCATTAAAGTTACGAATGCTAAAAATATCACGATAGAAGACCTCACAGTACAGGAATCGAAAGGTGATGCGATAAAGACGCAAGATGTGGAAGGCATTTCGTTTTTGCGTGTGAAAACGGAGTGGCTCGGCAAACCAGATAAAAAAAATGGCGCATATGGACTGTATCCTGTGCAATGCTCGGATGTGCTAATAGATGGCTGCGAGGCGATAGGTGCATCGGATGCGGGCATATATGTAGGACAATCGAATCGGGTGATTGTGCGAAACTCGCGCGCCTATCGAAATGTAGCAGGTATCGAAATCGAAAACACTTTGAATGCAGATGTCTATGACAATCTAGCAGAAGATAATACAGGTGGTATTTTGGTGTTTGATTTGCCAGGACTTATCCAGAAAAAAGGTGGAAATGTCCGCGTGTACAATAATATGGTGAAGGCAAATAATTACAAAAATTATGCACCAAAAGGAAATACCGTTGCAGATGTACCACCAGGTACGGGAATTCTAGTATTAGCGACGAGTGACGTGGAGATTTTTGATAATACAATTGTCAATAATAGAACCTATGGCGTTGGAATTACGAGTTATTTGATGCTAGAAAAACCATATAAAGATGAAGGTTACGATCCCTATCCGACAAGAGTGTACGTTCATAATAATACCTTCCAAAAACAAAAGAAACGTCCTTTGATGAAGAATAAAATCGGGCTATTACTAGCCGCGAAGTTTGGCAAAAATGGACCAGATGTCATTTATGATGGTATACCAAATGAAAAGCATCTTGATGACAAAGGCAACTTAAAAGAGGCTTATCAAATTTGTGTTAAAGATAATGGTGCAGCGACATTTGTGAACTTTAATGCGGCAAAAGGTATCAAAAACATGAATCAGGATGTTAGTTCTTTCGATTGTGTTTGTGAAAAACTGAAGGCGGTGGAGTTGTTGAGCATAGGGATTGATTGAATTAATTAATAATGAAGCACTGCAAGACAATTATTAATTGTCCATTATTCATTTAAGGAATATGGAAAAGTAAATTTACAAGTTCGACAAGCACTTTTGATAAAAGAGTGATCCATTTCAAACGATTTATCAAAATGCTTGGCTGTGGAACTTGTAAATTTATTTTTCCTCACTACTAAAGCGATGGAGCTAAATTTTTTAGAGAACTTATATCAGGAACATCGAAATATGCGGGCCATGCCTGCGCCCGACGAAGTGTGCGGAATGGTGAACCGAATACTAAAGATTTTGTTTCCTGAATTATCGGATCGACAATACGATAGTTTTCGAGCATTTGAGCAGCAGTATCGAGAAGTGCGTTTGGAGGTGTTTCATATTCTGAAAGCAATCCAGAATGACCTTGTGACTACACCAGAACGCACCGAACAGGTGTTTTTTGAAGCCTTACCGAGCATTCATAAGCGGCTTGTATCGGATGCGAAAGCGATTTCATCAGGTGATCCAGCTGCGATGGGTTGGCAGGAAGTCATCCGAACGTATCCGGGCTTTTATGCTGTAGCTATTTATCGGATTGCCCATCAGTTTTATCAGCAAAAAGTGCCACTTTTGCCACGCGTACTCACGGAGTATGCACATGGTAAAACAGGAATTGACATTCATCCTGCAGCCCAAATTGGAGATGATTTCTGTATAGATCATGGTACAGGCATTGTAATAGGCGCAACGGCGATTATTGGCAATAATGTCAAAATTTATCAAGGTGTTACGCTTGGAGCATTGAGTGTGGAAAAGAAAATGGCTTCTCTAAAGCGGCATCCTACTATTGAGGATGGCGTGGTGATTTACTCTGGTGCGACCATCTTGGGTGGCGATACCATCATTGGACAGGATAGTATTATTGGGGGAAATGTTTGGGTTATCAAAAGCGTTCCACCACGATCCAGGGTCTATTATGATAACTCTAAAGTACAAGTAGAACGACGGGAATTAGTAAAGGATGAATTGTGAAGAAATAAACATTCCTCTTTCATTACCCATTATTTATCACTATGAAAGATTATCTTTCCTTAATCAAGTTTTCGCATACTATTTTTGCATTGCCATTTGCACTAGTGGGCTTTTTTTTAGCGACTAATAAACTTGGCACAGGTTTAGATTGGCGCGTGCTGCTACTGGTGTTGCTCTGTATGGTATTTGCTCGTAGCGCAGCAATGGCATATAATCGATATTTGGATAGAGATATTGATGAAAAAAATCCTAGAACTGCTGTCCGAGAAGTCCCTGCTGGTGTCATAAGCCCGAAGACTGCGCTTGGTTTTGTAATACTGAATAGTTTATTATTTATAGTAGCTACTTGGTTTATCAACCCCTTGTGTTTCTATTTGTCTCCTATCGCTTTAGTAATTATTTTGGGCTATAGCTATACCAAACGATTTACCTCTTTGTGTCATTTTGTATTAGGTTTGGGCTTATCGTTAGCACCCATTGGAGCTTATCTAGCAGTAGGAGGTGGTTTTGATCGCTTGCCTTTACTCTATTCAGCAGCTGTTCTATTATGGGTGTCAGGTTTCGATATTATTTATGCTTTACAGGATGAAGATTTTGATCGTTCCTTACAGCTCAATTCCGTACCAGTGTGGTTAGGTAAAAAACGTGCCTTGTGGTTTTCCACCTTTTTGCATATTCTTTGTGCTATTGTGATGTTACTAGCCGCCTTTCAGTTAGCAGCTATCTATCCTTCGGCGGAGTGGCTAAGTTGGATAGCAACAATCATTTTCATAGGGCTTCTTGCCTACCAACATACCCTTGTCCGACCTGATGATTTAAGTAGAGTAAATCTTGCTTTTTTCACTACTAATGGCATTGCTAGTGTAATCTTTGGTGTGCTATTAATTTTGGATTTTTATGTATAATTGATACTAGTACCTTAAAATCATTTTGTAACTTGCACTTTTCATAAACTAATAAAGGCATACTTCCTATAAATTAAAGAATTTAAATTCTTAGATTCAATTTGAACAAATCAACAAATCTTCCCAAGCAAATAGAGTGATGCCTAAATATATGCGCTAAGATTTAAGCCTGTCTTATATTTATATCTTTTCCTCTTGAATAATGATCACCATTTTTTATGAAGCAGCGAAAGCAGCAATAAGAACGTTTAGCAAGGAAGTGAAGTAGTCTCTTTACTTTAAAGTATGCTACTTCTAGTTCTATAATACGTACAGAAACTTTATTTTTTAACACTTTTAATTTTTTATTCGTATGAAAAAATTCTCACTCATTCTAGCACTAGTGCTGGCTGTAACAGGCATGGCATTGGCGCAGAGAACGGTGACTGGTACTATTACTGATCAAGGAGACCCCCTGATTGGTGCAAGTGTCCTTGCAAAAGGAACAAGTACAGGTACAGTTACGGATTTTGATGGTAATTACAGTCTTAATGTCCCAGAAGGCAGTACAACTTTAGTAGTTAGCTACACGGGATATGCTACACAAGAAGTAACATTAGGCGTTTCTAATGTTGTCGATGTGGTGCTGACAGAAGGAATTAATATAGATGCAGTAGTAGTAACTGCTCTTGGATTAGAACGTTCTGAAAAATCACTAGGCTATGCAGTACAGCAAGTAGGTGGTGAAGACATTGCTCGTTCTGGCTCAAGCAATGCAGTAGATGGCTTGGTAGGTAAAGCTGCCGGCGTACAAATCACGCGTTCCTCTGGTTCAGCGGGTGGTGGTTCTCGTATTTTGATACGAGGGGTAACTTCTATGGTAGGAGACAATCAGCCATTGATTGTAATTGATGGTGTTCGTACGAACAACGAAACACTACAATCACAAGGAGCTACTTCTGGAACAGCGTCTTCTAACCGTTTGATGGACTTAAATCCTGAAGATATTGCAGATGTAAACGTACTAAAAGGGGCAGCAGCAACCGCACTATATGGTACAGCAGGCTCCAGAGGGGTAGTCGTGATTACTACAAAGAAAGGAAGTCAAGATCGTTTTGAGGTGAATTTTGCAACATCTTTGGAGGTGGCAAATATCACACAGATGATTGATTTACAAGATATTTATTCACAAGGTAGAAATGGCGCGCACCGCGATCCTTCTACAGGAGAATCAGGATCTTGGGGACCACGTGTTAGTGATTTAGAATATTCCAAAGATCCAGATCACCCAAATGCACCAGGCGCAAGTGCCTTTGATGCAGAAGGAAATTACAGATTCAGTAATAATGGATTTTTAGTACCTAAAGGAACAGGTGATGGCGTGCCAGCCGAAACCTTTAATAATGTAGATCCATTCTTCCAAACTGCACTGGGATACACAAATTCTCTATCTATTGCAGGAGGAAATAAGACAGCAACATTCCGTTTGTCTGGTTCTAATCTTCAGCAATCAGGTGTAGTACCAAATGAAGATTATGACAGAACTACAGTACGTTTATCTTCTTCTATTAGTCCTGTAGATGCCTTAAATATTTCAGGTTCTATCAACTATACGAAGTCGAAGCACACTCGTATACAGCAGGGTTCTAACACTTCTGGTCTATTGCTAGGGATGTTGAGAACACCAGTTTCTTTTGATAATACCAATGGTTTAGGTGCAGAAGCAGCAGTAAATGACGTTTCTGCTTATCAATTCCCTGACTTCCGTCAAAGAAACTACCGTGGTGGTGGTGGTTATGACAATCCGTACTGGATTATCAATAATGCACGCGGCTTTGAGGATGTAAACAGAACCTTTGGTAATGTAAAAGCAGACTATGAGTTGAGCGATTGGGCTACTATTGGTCTGAACATAGGCTACGACCTTACAGGTGATGTAAGAAAGCAAGAGTTTGAAATTAACTCAAGAACAAATGCAGCAGGTGCAGTACAGCACAATGAATTTAGCACACAGTTATTTGATAATATCCTATCTATTTATGGTGGAGGCAATTTATCAGAAACTTTATCATTGAGCTATACAGCAGGTGCAAATGCGGTTTCTTTCAATAATCATGAAACAGAAACGCGTGGTGATGGTTTAGTATTCCCTGGTTTCATCGACTTGAGTAATGCGACACAGGTGAGTGGTTTTGAAGATATTACACGCTATCGTCAATTAGGTTTCTTTGGTCAAGTAGAACTTGGGTTTAATGACTTACTATACTTGACACTTTCTGGTCGTCAAGATTATGATTCACGTCTAGGGAATCCAAAAGATTTCAACTTAGCAAATACAGGATTCTTCTATCCTTCTGCTTCGCTTTCTTTTGCGTTCTCTGAATTGTTGAATACGTCTAGCGTATTGAGTCTTGGTAAAGTACGTCTTTCGTATGCACAGGTAGGTGCACCACCACCGAATGCATACTCTACACAATCGGTATTCGTATCGCCTTCTATCGGAGATGGCTGGGGAGATAATATTGGCTTCCCAATTGCAGGACAGTCTGGTTTCGACCAATCCTCACTACTTGGTAATGGTGAATTGACACCAGAGCTTTCTACTACTTTAGAGGCTGGTCTTGATTTGCGTTTCTTCGGCAATCGCTTAGGGCTTGATGCGACATATTATCGCACAAAAACAGAGGATGCTATCCTAAATGCATCTTTGACACCTTCTACAGGCTACACGAATGTATGGTTGAACTCAGGTGAAATGACATCACAAGGTATCGAATTGACCTTGAATGCTATTCCTGTACAAACACAAGATTTTACTTGGGGAACACAAGTGAATTTTACGAAATCAGAGAGTATTGTAGATAAGTTAGCACCTGGTATCGAGCGTCTATTCTTAGCAGGTTTCAGTAGTGCAGGTACGTATCTTGTAGTAGGTAACCAATATGGAGCTATCTTCGGTGGTGCTTATTTGCGCGAAGAAGCAGGTACAGATGCCGACAAGGATTTGAATATTCCTGGCGGACAGGTAGTTATCAATGATGATCCAGCTTCTAATGAGTATGGTTACCAAGCAGTAGATCCAGTACAACGTGCTATCGGAAATCCAAATCCTGATTTTATTATCGGTTGGAATAACACAATTTCTTACAAAGGATTAGGATTAAACTTCCTATTAGATTGGCGTGAAGGTGGTGACCTTTGGAATGGTACAGCTTGGGCATTATCCTTCTTTGGTCGTTCGCAATTGACTGCTGATACAAGAGAAGAAACAGCTACACCAATCGAAGGAGTACTGTCAGATGGTACACCAAATAATATCCCTGTAACTAGAGATAGAGATTACTGGACATCTTCATTAGGTGGATTCGGTGCAGTAGGAGAGCAATTCGTACAAGATGGCGGATGGGTTAGACTAAGAGAAGTTGGTTTATCGTATGCTATTCCTGGTACAAGCAAGTTTTTCAAAGGTGGTACTATTGGAGTATATGGAAGAAATCTTTGGTTCCAGACAGATTACGATGGTATTGATCCAGAAACTAGTCTAAATGGAACAGGAAATGGTCAAGGCTTTGATTATTTCAACATGCCAAGTACAAAGTCTGTAATTGTAAAACTATCTGTAAACTTCTAAGAAATAATAGGTCAAATAAAAATTAAAATGTAAATAAAAATTAAAATACTTTTCTCAAAAAAGGAGAATTGATTTAAAACGTTTTTCATTTTCATTTTCATTCTTATTTTCATTAACTATTGTTTTTCTAATAATTTTTGAAATGAAATTCACTTATAAAATAGTATTCTTATTTGCTGTCCTACTCTCGTTTGTAGCTTGCGAAGACTACATCGGAGGAGACATTAATAAGGATCCAAATAATCCTACTTCTGTACCAGTATCTGCTCAGATGCCTGCGCTCGAAATAGCAATGGTAGATGTATATGGCGGGGCTTTTTCTCGCTTCAGCTGTATGCTCATTCAGCAAGTAGAAGGCGTAGCAAGACAATGGCAATCATTCAACCAGTACACAGGTCTTACACCAAATCGTTTTGATGCGGCATGGACAAATGTGTACGAAAATGTACTGAATGAAGTAAAGATTGCAAAGGCATCCGCATCAGAAAATGGCTATGCACACTATGGTGCTACGCTAGACATCATCGAAGCATTTACCCTTATGGCTGCTACAGATGTATGGGATGATATGCCGTATTCAGATGCACTGAAAGGTGTGGGATCTATTACGCCTGCCTATGATACGCAAGCTAGTATTTATACGGCTATCAATGGGCTATTAGATAATGCAATAGCAGCACTTGATGGGCCAGCAGGTGGTCTAGTACCAGGTGGTGAAGATGTACTCTATGGTGGCGATATTGAATTGTGGAAAAAAGCTGCGCGCGCTATCAAAGCAAGAGGCTTATTGCATAATAAAGATTATGCTGGAGCAGCAGCTTTAGCCGCTCAATCTTTTGCTGATGCAAGCGAAAACTTAGCTTATCAATATCCTGATATAAATGCAGCAGGCGGATGGTACCGCTTCAATAGAGATAGAACGGGTGATTTAGAATTTCACCCAACGATGCGTGCATTGATGGAAGGCTTGAACGATACTGATCGTTTGGCAACAATGGATCAAATCTTTGACCCTTCTCATACTTATCTTGTTCCAAATTTCTTGCAAGAGTTGATTACATACCGCGAAATGCAATTCATCATTGCAGAAGCAGATGTACGTGCAAATACAGGTGGTACTGTGGAAGGATACGATGCTTACATCAAAGGTATCTTGGCATCTTTTGGCCGTTTAGGCTTTGATGTTGAAACTGCTAATGAGTACATAGCACAAGACGCTATAGCTCCAGGTGTAGGTAACTTAACACTAGAACATGTGATGACACAAAAGTATATCGCAATGTTCTTGCAGCCAGAAGCATACAGTGATTGGAGAAGAACAAATATTCCTGCACTTACACCTGTTTCAGGTTCTAATATTCCAGTACGTTGGGATTATAGTTCAGATGAATATTTATTCAACTCGAATGCACCATCAGAAGGTTCTGTAAGTATTTATACAGATAAAGTAGGTTGGAATAAGTAATTGTAGATAGATGTGAGATTCGAGATATAAGATATGAGACTTATGTAATCATAATATCAACTCTTGGATTCTTAGTCTAATACTATTCGACTACTTTTTTTATAAATCGGAAGTGATGTAATGTTGCTTCCGATTTATTTGTTTTAGACCCTTCTCACATATTCCTAAATCACTTTAAAATGAAATACACTTCTAAAACAATATCGCTATTGGTCGTTCTACTCTCCTTCCTTGCTTGCGAAAGCTACATCGGAGGAGACATTAATGATGATCCGAATAATCCTACTACCGTACCCGTTTTTGCTCAAATGCCAGCCATTCAGATTGCTTTAGCAGATGTATATGGAGGAGAATTTTCTCATTTTAATGCTATACTCATTCAGCAAGTAGAAGGTGCAGCACGTTGCGGCCCTTTAAATCGATATATAGGACTTACGCCCAATCTGTTTGATAATGCTTGGCAGAATATCTATGAAAAGATTCTCCATGAAATCAAAATAGCAAAAGAGACGACTTCCGAAAACGACTATGCCCACTATGGCGCAGTACTAGGTATTATGGAAGCCTTCACCTTGATGACCGCTACGGATGTGTGGGACGATATGCCCTATTCAGATGGACTGAAAGGTATGGATGCTCTGATGCCTACCTACGATACACAAGCGAGTATCTATGAAGCTATTAATAATTTATTAGATAATGCTTTGAAAATGCTAAATGGGCCAGCAGGTGGTTTAGTTCCAAGTGGTGAAGAAGTCTTCTATGGTGGAGATATAGAACTATGGAAAAAAGCAGCACGTGCTATTAAAGCGAGAGCCTTATTGCACCGTAAGGATTATGCTGGCGCAGCCAATTTAGCAAGCCAATCTTTTTCGGATGCAAGCGAAAACTTAGCTTACCAATATCCCGATGCCAATGCCGCAGGACAGTGGTATCGCTTCAATAGAGATAGAACAGGCAATATTGAGTTTCATCCAACTATGCGTGCCTTAATGAAAGGTTTGAATGATACCACTCGCTCAGCAGCAATAGATCAACCCTTTACGACAGACCACACTTATTTAGTCCCAAATTTCCTGCAAGAATTAATTACCTATCGTGAAATGGAGTTCATCATTGCAGAAGCAGATGTACGCCAGAATGCAGGTGGTACAGCAACAGGATATGAGGCATACTTAGCGGGCATCCAAGCTTCTTTCGAGCGTTTAGGCGTGGCTGGCTACGAGGATTATATTGCACAAGCAAGCGTAAATCCAGGCATAGGCAACTTGACGCTAGAACATATAATGACTCAAAAATACATCGCGCTCTTCTTACAGCCAGAAGCTTATAATGATTGGAGAAGAACCGATATTCCTAGACTAATACCTACCTCAGGGAATGCGATTCCAATACGATGGGATTATAGTGCTACAGAATACCTATTCAATGCAAATGCACCAGCAGAAGGTTCGGTGAATATTTTCACGGATAGAGTAGGGTGGAATAGGTGATTACAATTCTTAACCTGATGAAGTATATTTAGCTAATAAATCGGAAGTACTACAATGTTGTTTCCGAACGATCTATTTGTAGTAATTTTAGATTTCGAATGCATAAGCGCGAAAAAATAGTTCAGTTATAAAAAACTCTGCGTTTCCGTGTCTCTGCGTTCTATTCAAATAAAAACAAAACAAGATGAAACAACTCTACACACTATTAGTATTATTTTTTTTAGTTGCTTGCTCCACTTCCAAAAGTGCAAACCGCCAAATGGTGAAAGCAGGAAACAATGTAGCTGCCACAGCACACCCGTTAGCTACCAAAGCTGCCCAGCAGATATTCGCACTCGGAGGAAATTCTGTAGATGCTGCGGTAGCGAGTGCTTTTGTATTGTCGGTAGTAGAACCAAGTATGAGTGGCTTGGGTGGTCGTCTGCAAGCCATTGTCCGCTTGCCCAATGGCGAAGTGCATGGCGTGGATGCTACTACACAATCGCCTTTAGCTTATGATACTTCGCTGGTGAAACCACAACGCTATGGCTATACGACGATTGGTATACCAGGCGTAGTGGCAGGCTTATGCAAACTCTCCGAAGACTTTGGAACGCTGCCACTTACTACACTCATGCAGCCCGCTATTCAGTATGCAGAAAACGGATTTAATATGCTACCTGGAGAAGCAGCCCGACAAGGAAGAGCGAAAGAACAGTTGAAGGAGTTTGCAGGGAGTAGTCAATACTTCCTAAAAGCAGATGGTATATCGCACCAAGCAGGTGATTTAATCGTACAAAAAGACTTAGGAAAAACGCTCCGAACAATTGCCCAATCAGGTAAGAAAGCCTTTTATGAAGGTGAAATAGCCGCACAAATAGTAGCCGATATGGAAGCGAATGGCGGCTTAGTGTCTATGGAGGATTTAAAAAATTATGAAGCAAAAAGTTCTAAAATAGTAAAAGGCAACTATCGCGGCTATGATTTATATGGTTTGTGGCTGCCTTCTTTTGGAGCTATTACGATAGAGATACTGCATATTTTGGAACAATTCCCCATGAATGAGCTAAGCGAAGCGGATAGAATGGCGGTGGTTTATCAGGCGATTCAATTGGCTTATAAAGATCGGAAACGCCAATTGAAAGGAGATAATTTAGCTACGTTGCTTACGTCAAAAGTATATGCGAAGGAACAAGCTGCAAAAATTTCACTAGATCGCGCACCAGATAAGATGAGCTACCATTCAGAAAGCCCTGAAAGTTGGTCGGCAGCAGTGGGGCATACCACGCACCTAAGTGCAGCAGATAAAGATGGAATGGTAGTAGCCTTGACGCAGTCCATCGGCCCAAATATGGGGTCGAAAGTAGCAAGTCCCAATTTAGGCTTTTTGTATGCGGTTACTTTGGGTTCATATCTAGGTATTTATGTGCCAGGGCAACGGGTGAGTTCGCATATTTCGCCTTTTCTAGTGATGCAAGATGACGAACCTTATCTTGGACTAGGTGCAGCAGGTGGTAGCCGAATCGTGACGGCAGTAGCGCAAGTTATTAGCCGTGTGATAGATGAAAAATTACCATTGGATAAGGCATTAGCGAAAGCGCGTGCCTATCCAGATAAAGATAGCTTATTGCTAGAGGTACATGACGGAATTATAGTTGAAAAAGGGCTTGAAAATGATTTGAGCAAAGAAGGCTATGCTATAAAACGAATTGGAGATAAAGCTCGATTTGGAAGAGTGCATATCGTGGAATATAATCGGAAAAAGAAAAAATGGGCTGCTGCCGCTGACCCTGATTGGGAAGGCACGGCAGCGAAGGCGAATTAAGGGGTTTTCAATGATAAAGTCTTCGCCAAATTGAAAATGGAGAAAAGTCGAATGTCATGAAATCATGCACATTCGACTTTTATAAAATCATACCACGTTGTGTTGTAAAGGCTATAAAATCATAACTCCTTAGTCGAGGGAAGGTGAAGTTACTTTCTCTTATAGCTGAATCACTATTATTTGACATACTGGATTCGCCTACCTCCGGCGGCTAAAACTATGTCATTTTATTCTGAACTAGCTATATCTAATTCATATACTTTTAGTACGCGCCATTTTTTCCCGATTTCCTGTTCAATTAAATTTATTTTGGAAACCATAATCTTTTTCGGTAATGCTATCTTTTTTATGTCCTCGAACAGATTATCCGTGCAAGTGGAATTACGCGGGTGCATCAGTGTAATATGTGGCTGATGTTTTCTTGGAATATCAATTACGTTTCTTAAAATAGTACTTCTTAGTTCTTGAAATAATTGATCTCTATCTTGAATCGGAATCATCACGCCTTTTCCTTCAGAGAATCGTTTTAGATCGCCTAAATAGAGTTCAAATTTTCTACTTTCTGTATTCTCCAAATTATGTATTACGGCTTCTAAGTTGTCAATTTCATCTTCTCTGCACAAGGTGATATGACTTTTTATGAGTTCATATTGTTTCGGATTAAATCTACTCCGGATTGCTTCTATGGAATTCGCATCTTTGTCCTCCAAGAAGATGGTTAATTGCTTTCTTCTGCTTTTCATATTTATTAATTTACTTCCCAAGCAGGATATTAAACGCTTCGGGGATTTCCACTCCCGTAAAGCCATTGGTTAAGCCATAGAAAATGATTAAAGTAAGGATTATTCCTTTCAGTAGAATGAATTTGGCTTGTTGCTCTGCAGTCATTCCGAAGATGGATTGCTTCATTTTCTGTGCATGAATGGCTGCTATATGTCCAAAAAAGGAAAGAATAGCCAGCGCATAGTAGGGAATAAAAAACAGATTAAATGGGAAGGTATTCAGTCCTGCTACACCAAAGTAGAAATTCGTATCGAGCTGTAAGATATATCGCCCCGTCAATACTGCGCCGACATGAATAATTAGGAAAAAGGCTAAGTAGAGTCCTGTCCAAAGTTGTAGTTTTTCGAAGAAGCTGCTTACCGTTTTTCGCTTCGTTCCAAATAGTTTTAATCCAGAAACGATTTGAACAAATACAGCCAGTAGTAGGATAGGCTCGACAAGGATATTTCGATAAATGAGTCGTAATTTATCCATTACTTCAAGGTGGTATTCAATTCCAAAAATGCTAATGAAATGATTAAACAAGTGCAATCCAACAAAAATGGTAATTGTGATTCCTGATAGATAATGTAACTTTTTTATTTGCATTGAATGTGTTTTTGTCTCATTCCTTAAGAAGTGGAGGAAATGTTTCTTTTATAAAATCGACCTGTTGAGCAATGCCATCTGGCGTATCATGATTATGGGTACTTACGATTACCATGTCCTCCGAAGGAATAATGAAAATAAATTGACCGCCATATCCCATAGCGTAGAGTATTTGCTTATCTCCTTTCGTTTTTGAATACCATCCATAGCCATGTTTTGATTGCCTTAGTCCCCACTTAGTACCTTTTTTCAAGCCTTCATCATAGGTTTTACTTATCCAATGCGCTGGAATTAATGGAGTCGTATTCCACTTCCCTTTATCCAATAGAAGTTGTCCTATTTTTAATAAATCCTGCGCCTGCATACTTAGACCAAATCCTGCGCCATCATAATATCCATCATTCAGTTTCTCCCATCGAACGGGAGCACAGCCTAGTGGTTGAAACAAGTTTTCATCTGCAAACTCTAGGGTAGACATGCCAGTAGACTTGCTTATTATTAGGGATAACAAATGCGTTCCTCCAGAATTATAATTATATACTTCTCCTGGATGGTCTACCATTTCTTTCTGCAATACATATTTGAAGGGTTCACTACTCTTCAAAAAAGCAGCATGTTCTAGGTACCCATTCCATTCTATTCCAGAGGTATGATTTAATAAATGTTTTATTGTTATACTTTTCTTCTGCTCTGTATCAAAGTAGGGTTCGTCTGGAAAGTATTCATATAAAAAGGTTTCTTCGTTCTTAATAAATCCCTTATCTATCGCTAGACCTATTAGTAAACTTACAATTGACTTTGTTACAGATTGCACATTCAATAAATCTGTTTTCTGCTTTCCATTGAAGTACTCTTCTTTTACCAACTTATCGCCTTCGGATACCAACAAAGCATAAATATTCTTTTCACTTTGTTCACTTGAACAGCCTGTGAAGTTGATGAATAGTATTAATACAAGTACAATTTTTTTCATTTCTAATTTCTTTAAATAATTTCCTGCTAATATTGGATTTATCTTTTGCCTGCTCCCTAAAGATATGAAAAGTCAAGTAATTTGTCCCTCGAACGTACTCACCAATTTGTTATTCACTTCTCTTCGTATTTTCCTAAAAGAAGAGGGCGCAAATCCTGTATATTTTTTGGTTCTCCGACAAATCCCGTGACGAAGCCGAATAAAAAGCAATCACAACACTATTAATCAGGCGTTTTTGTGCTTACTTTTTATTCGTCCACGGAATTTGTCGGAGAACGTATTTTTTGAAGAATTTATTGAAGTGCGAAAGGTCAGTAAAGTCAAGTTCATAGGCAATTTCGGAGAGTTGTTCCACATCCGAAAAGCGATGCATAGCAAGGCGTAGTTTTTTGATAGCTAAAAATTCCTTTGGAGTCATATTCAAATATGTTCTAAAATAACGATGCGTAGAGCGATAACTTTTGCAAAGTAGTTTAGATAAGTCCATCACGCTCTCTACGTCCGACGAGATGCACTAGAGTTTGTCATGTTAGTGGATACGCAGTTCTTTTCAGAAATCCATGAATATACTTCTGTATGAATCATCAATACCATAGTCTCATTATTCAATAATTCTATTTAAATTTGATTTTATTCATTTTCCTCACCAATTAAAACTATGAAACAGTTTTTGCTCTATTTTTCAATAGCCACTTTTTCAATTTTCATTGGTAGCCAAATTACTGAGAGCGTGTTTTAAAATGGAAAAGCTGAAAATTGCGAAATTTTCAAAAGTGAGAATTAGTCCATTAATTTGTGTATTGACAAACATAAAT
>CALGLY010000813.1 GCA_937959095.1 uncultured Saprospiraceae bacterium | reverse complement strand
TCTAATTTACAGTAATCACTCCAGTGTTTGTCATTACACCAAGATGATTACGGTGCTTTACTACTACATGATATTGCCCCGCAGGAATATCACAGAATTGTAGCTGTGGTACACCGTGCATATCTACTATATCGCCATCGCGCTGCAACAGACCTGCCATTGTTGCAGCTACAATTGTTGGCGTATTTACATTTCTTAATTCTACTTTTATCCAATCTACTACGGCATCATTTCCAGTCGTGCTAGTTGCGCTGCTAGGAAGGTTATAACCTAGACCATAGGCATCGGAAGCAGGTAAGAGCGATTTTATAGCATCATCCATAAGCATATTGCTTGTTTTGAGTGGTCCTTGTAGATAGGTTTTGACTTGCCAATAAGCACAACCATCAGGTGCATTGCAATCTGTAGTTGTGAAACGCATCCAGTTGATATTCCAAGCATTTGTAATGGCTTCAATGCGTAAGTTATGCGCGCCTGCACTTAGATAAACAATAGCTGATACTGTTTCCCAAGTTTGCCAACTTCCCGTAGGTGGGGCATCAATAGTTGTTAATATAGTCGTACCTTCTTTGAGGTAAAAATTCACTCTCGTATTTTGTGCAGCTACTCGAAACTCTACTTTGTAACAACCTTCTTCTAATGCGATTAATTCATATTCCAAGTAGTCGCCTGGATCCATGTAGCCCACATTCTCTCCGCCGTTGGTATCTGCTGTTGGTTCATTCATAGTACCATTTTGAGCAGTATAATCTTCTGCCTCTATGAGGTCGGGGATACAGAATGCTTCTGTGAAATTCATCCAATTGATGTTCCAATCGTCTCCAAGTGCTTCTATGCGTAGTTCCTGTCGTCCTTCATTCAGGAAAACATAAGCGGTGACGGTAACCCAATTTTGCCAGCCGCCCGTAGCAGGGTGATTTACTGTAGTTAATACTGTTGAGCCTTGTTTCAATGCAAAATGAATCGGATTATTCGGTGCTGCTACTCGAAATTCTATTTTATAGCAACTGGTTTCGAGTACCTCTACATCGTAATCCAAGTAATCACCTGCTTGTATGTATCCTACATTAGTACCACCGCCAGTATCGCTAGTTGTTTCTGTAAATGTTCCACTTTGATTGATAAAGTTTTCTGCTTCTATAAATCCTGCGATACAATTGGTATAAGGCGTAAGTGCTTGACTGGAGGCTCCTGCCTGCCAAGTAGTGCCACCATATTCGTAAGCTCCTGCGTCTGGCGACACGCCCATATAGCCATCTGTGATACCTGCAATTACTTGTCCATAGTCTATGGCTTGTACCCCTGCGGATAGAGTGAAATCCAAATTTCCACTATCTGCGAATGGATTACTACCATCTTGAATAATGAGGTTGTTTTGTCGGTCGGATTGTGTTTCCAAACTATTCATATTAGTGAGGTTATTCCATACCCGAACATTAGTAAAGGATGTACCAGGTGCATGCCATGCTCCCATAGCCGTTACCCCATCCCAAATCGTATTATTAAAGACATCTATATTAGCTGCATTTTGGTTAATCTGAATAGATGACCACTCCGATACGCCTGTAATCACATTATGGTGGATAGATACATCTGTTGGGCTGTTTTCCATATAAATTCCAGCAGCTTTATACAAGCTGCCCGGTACTTGCATATCATGAATAATATTATGGTGAAGTTCTAAATTTAAGTTTGCTCCGCCAGTGTGTATAGCGGCACATTCACTATTAATTAGTCCTCCTTGACTGATGTCGCTATGCGATATAATCGAATTTTTATTCCAAACTCTAATGACATCTTTTCCAGCACGCGCAACGGTACAGTTTGTGATTTTTGTATCTGAGCCATCAGTTGCCATGATAGCAGCATCGTAATAGCCTAGTGAATTAAAGTCATGAATATTACTATTGATAATATGGGTATTGCTTCCTCTATCTCTAATGCCTGTAGCTACCCCATAGGCAATGGTACAATCTTCAATGATGGTATTTTCACAATTCCACTTTACATCAACGCTGGGCTTATCTGCTGAAAAACCACCCACTATTCCTCTTGTATAACCTCCGTGGAAACTTGACACGCCCTTTAGCTTATTGTTTTGCCCATTCATGTCAATCATGCCCCCAATGACCGATATATCATAAATTTCAATGTAATTTCTATCTATCAAATCTATAGTATGTGTGCGTCTTCGCATACTCACCTGTCCATTGGCAGGAACTGCCCCATTGGGCAATTTGATATATAAAGTATTGTCACTATCATCGAAGTACCACTCATTAGCAATGTCTAGGGCGTCACGTACCCCTTCTAGGTAGTATTGACCCTGATTTTGTGGTGGAAAGGCAGTACGTATCCAAGTAAGATTTTTATCTAAATCGAAATTAACTTGCCCTGTCGAACTGCTTGTTATAAATGCTTTCCAAGCAAGCCCTCCTGAGCCTGTATCATCAAAGAAGTGCAGCGAACCACCTGTCCAGTCATAATTAGGAATATCTGTATCTGTCAAATATGCACCATATTCTATACTGCCATCACTACCGCCATCATTGCGCACCGCATCAAGGGTAAACAAATCGCCGTCGGTATCATTTGGCCAGCGTGCTAATTGGCAGAGCGTATTTCCATTCATGACCATATTATCCTGTCCTAAATCCCAACTCAATTGCTTTTTGTACACAAAATTCTGATCAGCTGTCCAACCACTTAGTGCTTCTAGTGCAGAAATCACTACTTTTTCACCAGTGGCGGCTCTAAATACAATCGGACTCCCAGCTGCGCCAGAGTTCATAGGATTTAAAGTCTCTTCGTATGTACCTACATGAATGATAACAGAATCGCCTGGTATAGCAACATCTGCTGCACGGGTGATAGTTAAAAATGGACTTGATGCTGTACCAAGGTTAGCATCATTTCCTGTTTTACTTACGTGGTAAACGCTTTGTCTCGTAATATCGTAAGGCGTCCAATCAATACCTGCTTCCCAAGGAGTATCGCCATACTCATACGCACCTACATCAGGAGCAGCATCATTATAACCATCCGTGTAGCCTGCAATTATTTTACCATAATCTATCGGTTGGCTACCACCCACAAGCGTATAGTCATCATTGTCTTTATCTGTGAATGGATTGGCATTATTTGCCATGATGAGATTATTCTGTTTATCTGATTGGGGTTCAAGGCTATTCATATTGGTGAGGTTGTTCCATACGCGTACATCATCAAAACTTGTACCAGCTTTATGCCATGCTCCCATAGCCGCTTGGGAGTTCCAGAGTGTATTATTGAATACATCAATATTTCGAGCATCCCAATTAATTTGTATACATGGCCAATCAGGAAGATTAGCAATTACATTTCGATAGACATTGACATCTCCTGCATCATTATCCAAATAAACCCCTGCTGATTTGTAGAGTCCATCACGTGCTTCGCTATCATGAAAGTAGTTATTATGAATATTCATGTTTAGGTTTGGTCCGATAGTGTACAGCAAAGCACAATCATGCGCAATGAGACTTGCTTGGCTTACATCATTGAAAGCGATATTTGAATCTTTATTTACAATCTGGATAACATCTCGCCCTGCTCGGTATAAGTCACAATTCTTGATACTGGTATGCGAGCCATTTCTAGCATGAATAGGCGAATCATAGAAACCTAAATAGTTGAAATCATGAATGCTACAATTCGTGATATTTGTATAATCTCCTTTATCGCGTATTCCTGTAGCTGAACCATAAGCAATATGGCAGTGCTGAATATTCGTATTTTGTGAGCCATCGCCTACTTCTACACTGGATTCATCCGCAAGGAAACCCGTTACTACTCCTCTTGTATGGCTACCATAAAAATTTGATATATTGTATAAGCTATTATTATTACCTGTAATTTTGATACCACCACCAATAACAGTAAGGTTCAGTAAGTTAATATAGTTTTTATTGATTAAATCAACGGTAAGATTACGGCGGCGCATACTGATTTGCTCATCTAATGGTGCAGCACCATTTGGTAGCTGGATGTACAATGTATTTGTAGCATCATCGAAATACCATTCATTTTCGTAATCTAGGGCTTCTCGTATGCCCTCTAAGTAAAAATCTCCTGGCGTATTAGGTGCATGAGAAGTGCGTATCCACGCTGGATTTTTTACCAAATCAAAATTGACCTGTCCTGCCGAGCTGCTATTAATAAACGCCTTCCAAGCCGTCCAGCCATTAGTACGGGAGAAGAAAAAAACAGAACCGCCTGTCCAATCATAGTTGGGGATGCCGCTATTGGTGATGTAGGCATTATATATCGTATTTTCATCACTGCCGTCTCCCCAATTAGTTACTACTGAATTTAAAGAAAAGGGGTCTCCGTCTGTATTATTTGGCCAACGTGCTAAATCACATAGGGTAAAGCCATTCATCACCATATTCTTCTGTCCCAAATCCCAGTTTACTTGGGTTTTATAGATATTACCTTGATCGAGTGTCCAATCATCTAATGCTTCTAAAGCACTAATAATGACTTGCTCACCTGGTGAGCCCTGAAAGAGTATAGGGTTACCCGCAGTCCCTGAGTTAGCAGGTGTCAGGGTTTCTTCGTAAGTACCTTCGTGTATGGTTACTACATCGCCTGCTTGGACTATACTTGCTGCTTTGGAGATAGTTAAAAATGGATCATTACTAGCACCGCTATTATTATCATCACCTATTTTGCTGACGTGATAATTAGTTTGTGCATGAATATTACAAAACGCCAATAGTAATACAAAAATCGCTTGTGGTTTCATATTTGAGCAGCATTTGTTATGTCTTATCCCATGTTCAATCTCTATCAAGATTTGACAAATAAGTGTTGATTATCTTATGGAATAGGACTCTTTTTGTGTAAATTATTTATTATTTTT
>CALGLY010000812.1 GCA_937959095.1 uncultured Saprospiraceae bacterium | reverse complement strand
TTGCTTTACAGCCAGTAAAGTCAAGGTTACGCTATATTCACCATGCTAGTGATGACGTACGCTTGGTATGGGATGTAGATATCTACAAAAAAGATGCAAATAATTGGTGGAGTATACGAGTAGATGCTCAAACAGGAGAAGTACTCACAGCACGCGATCAAGTACTACACTGTGATTTCGGCGCACCAAACCCACATGACTATATCAATCGTCTAAATGAATTAGAAGAAATGACTTGTGAGGAACAAGATGCTGCCATTGCAAATGGATTTATGTCCTTTAAAGCTTATGGCCAAGCTACTCCTCATACGCACAATCATGACCATGACCACAGCGCACATAATCATAGTGCTGCGGGAAGTGTAGCAGCAAACTCCTATCGCGCGCTTCCACTTACTGTAGAAAGCCCAAATCATGGTGCTTTCGTATTAATCACAAATCCACAACTAGACAATACTACTGCCTCTCCGAATGGATGGCATAATGATGGAACAAACAACTATACGTACACAAGAGGAAATAACGTATTAGCACAAGAAGATCAAAATGGTAATAATGGTACAGGCTATCGCACTGATGGTGGCGCTAACCTTTGTTTTGATTTCCCATTTAACTCTGCAAATGACCCTGAAACAGGGGACAATCGCGATGCGGCTATCGTAAACCTATTCGTTTGGAATAACTTCATGCACGATATTTATTATAATTATGGTTTCACGGAAGCTTGTTTCAACTTCCAAAATACAAACTTCGGTAGAGGTGGTGCAGGTGGCGACTACGTACTAGCAGATGCTCAAGATGGTAGTGGTACTAACAACGCCAACTTCGGTACACCAGGTGATGGTGGTAGCCCAAGAATGCAGATGTTCCTTTGGGATGCAGCAGCTACTACAGCCTTCACGGTCAATTCTGGTGGTGGTGGAATCCCTGGCCCTTATACAGCAGTACAAGCAGCTTTTGGCTCAACGAACTATTCTGTAACAGGCAACCTAGTAATAGTAGATGATGGTACAGCTTTACCTACAGAAGGTTGTAATCCATTGGTAAATGGTGGTGCTGTAAATGGTAATATTGCCCTTATGGACAGAGGGACTTGTAACTTTAGTGTGAAAGTATTAGAAGCACAAAATGCAGGTGCTACAGCAGCTATCGTTTGTAATAATGTAGCAGGCGCACCTATCGCAATGGCACCAGGTACAGTAGGAGGTTCAGTAACCATCCCAGCAGTAATGATTAGCCAAGGAGATTGTGCAATTATTCGCGCACAAATACCTACAGTAAATGTTACAATGTCTGGTTCTGGTGGTACATGGCAATTAGATGGTGACTACGATGCAGGTATCGTAGCACACGAATACGGACACGGTATCTCTAACCGTATGACTGCTAGTAATGCAAGTTGCTTGACCAATGCAGAACAAATGGGAGAAGGCTGGTCTGATTTTTGGGGACTAGTACTTACCGTACAGCCTTCACATACTGCCGATACACCAAGAGGTATTGGTACTTATGCGATTGGTCAGCCAGTAACTGGTGGTGGTATCCGTCCATTCCCTTATACAAGGGATATGTCTGTGAATCCAATTACTTATGCAGATGTAGCAGATGCAGGAGGTTTCTCGCAACCACACGGTATTGGTTCTATCTGGTGTACGATGGTTTGGGATTTATACTGGGACCTAGTAGATGTATATGGTTATGATACGGACTTATATAATGGTACAGGTGGTAACAATATCGCTATGAACCTAGTGACACAAGGTTGTAAATACCAAGGCTGCCAGCCAGGTATGCAAGATGGTCGTGACGGTATCTTAGCAGCGGATCAAGCACTTTATGGTGGTGCTAATGAGTGTATCATTTGGGAAGCATTTGCACGTAGAGGATTAGGATTTAGTGCAGATCAAGGTGCTTCTACTAGTCGTTCTGATCAAACAGAAGCATTCGATTTACCTCCAGGACTAGGCGGTGGATCAACTGCGCCTACATTCGCTAAAACATCAGATTTGACGATGGCAGCTTGTGGTGAGGAAATCACATTTACATTGACTGCAACTGGCGCAGCTTCTGCTTGCGGTGCAGCTCCATCGAATGTAGATATTGCAGATATTCTTCCTTCTGGCTTGACTTATGTAGCAGGTTCTGCTTCCAATGGCGGTACAGAAAGCGGTGGCACAATCACTTGGCCACAAATCGCTTCTTTGAATGGTACAGTTACCTACACCTACCGTGCAGCCGTAGATTGTGCTAATGTAACAACTACACCTACTGCACCAGTTACTGATGATGTAGAATCAGGTGTTGATCCATTAGCTTCTACTACAAATACTACTGCTTTAAGCAACTGGGCGATTACGACTACACAAGCAAATAGCGGTAGTAGCTCTTGGTATGCAGAGGAATTAAATGCAGATCCAGAAACAGATGAACGTCAATACTTGACCTTTGGTCCAATCGTACTTACTGGAACATCTGCCCTATCGTTCTCTCATATTTATGATACAGAAGATAACTGGGACGGTGGTAAAGTAGAGATTTCAACAGATGGTGGTACATCTTGGACAGATATTGACAATTCGATCTACGGCGGTAGTTACTTAGAGGATAATCCTGCAGTACTAGGTTTCTCTGGTTTATCAACAACTTGGTCAACTGTGAATATAGATCTTTCTTCTTATGCTGGTGCAAGCGGTTGTGATGGAAGTGATACGTATATCCGTTTCAACTTCTACTATGACTTCACTGCCGTAGGTACAGCTGGCAATGGAATAAATGATGGTTGGTATATAGATGATGTTTCAATAACTACTGAGGCAGCGGCAGTTGTAGTGAATCAGGCAACCATCACACAAGGTGGTACTACGCAAACCGTTTCGGAATGTGTAGAAATAGAATTAAGAGAAGTTTGTATAGAGCCTAAGGTATTCTTACAAGGTCCATTGAGTGGCACGACTATGAATGCTACTATTAATGGTCTTCTTCCAACTACATCACCTTATTCCGATTCTAAGTCATTCGGAGGCACATTTGCTGCCAATGCAGTCGATTGGGTATATGTAGAGCTTCGTAGTGATAATACTGCTGCTCCAGCTATTCAGGATGGACAATCAGCTATTCTATTAGATGATGGTACCGTAGTGAATCCTGATGGTTCGCCATTGTGTTTCGCACAAGCACCAGGTATGTGGTACGTAGTAATTAAGCACCGCAACCACTTAAGCGTAATGACAAATAGTGCTATTATGCTTAACTAATTCAGGCAACATGATTACGCACTTGGGGTTACTAGCTTTTGGGCTAGTACCTCAGTGCTTTTAATCTTTAAAATATATTAAGATCGGGGATGTAAAACGTCTTCGATCTTTTTTTATTTAAAATACACTCTTAGTAATGAAAAACTAATTAACTAAACAGTTATGCTTGTCTTTTTGTCTTGTAATTTCGTTAAAAATACTCGTCGTAGCTAAGGCTATGCCTGTGTTTTTTGCCTCATTACAAAACA
>CALGLY010000811.1 GCA_937959095.1 uncultured Saprospiraceae bacterium | reverse complement strand
CTTAACTGAAATTCAGATTTTTTCGATAGTTTTTCTTAAAAAGATGGAGTATTGTTGATACTATGACTGATTTTTAAGGCAAAATAGCGGAAAAAGGTGTTTTCAGATGAGTGTTTTTTAAAGGGTAACAAGCCTATTGGTAAGAAACTAATACATTTGATTGAAAATAGACACTATTGATAAAAACTGAACATAATGATGAAGCTGAACACTACCAGCTATTGGATAATCGCCCTTTGTTTCATAGTCACGAGCTTAAATGCACAAACGAGTTGTGAATATACCCTTCGACTCTCTGATGATTTTCGAGATTCTTGGAATGGCGCATTATTGAGCTTAAATGTGAATGAAGAAATTAGCATTTATAGCATGGGAATTGAAGATGGAAATGAAGTAGAATTTCCGCTTATTTTCCAGACAGGCGATGTCGTTTCCCTCGAATTCACCAGCGGTCGTTTCGATAATGAAATCACCTACGAACTACTTGATCCTACTGGAGATGTTGTTTTTGAAGATGGCCCTTCGCCTACCGCAGGAGTCGTTTTTTCGGATACCATTACATGTCCTGCTTGTTCGCCTGTAGCCTTTTCAGGCATTATCATCGAAGATATTCGTGATTTCACAGCGCGCTTGAGTTGGCTGCAAAGTAATGATGACAATACCTATTGGGTGCAATACGGTGAAGATGGCTTTGATCCAGAATTGGCAGAAAGTTTCCTAGCTAGGAATACGAATACAAATAACATCGACTTTGAAGATTTGATGGAAAAAACCGCTTATGATATCTATATTTCTTCCCTCTGTGGTAGCGATACCAGCATAATAGCAGGCCCGATAAGTTTCGAGACGGTCTACACGAATGATGTGGGAATTATAGATATTTTAACGCCTATCACAGGCTGCGAAATCGGAAATATAGATAGCGTAGAAGTCGTATTGAAAAATTTTGGTGCCAACCCACAAAGTCTTATTCCTTTCAATTTCATTAATAATGGATTAGCAGGAGGTGTGAGTCAGCCATTCGATGGAGTGTTCACAGGTGTCCTTGGGCGCGATAGCACCTTCACGATTACCTTCGATACGCGGGCGGATATTCTAGAACCTAATATTTATGAAATTATCGCTTTCACGGAATTGACAAGCGATAGCGATATCAGTAATGATACTTTCAAAATAGAAGTAATCAATATTCCAAATATCATGGAATATCCTTATTTTACTGATTTTGAAGACTGGACAGGCGGCTGGCGACCTGATGAAAACAGCCTTAATAGTAGCTGGGAGTTTGGTACGCCTAGCTTTGGTACTATGAGTGCAGCAAGTGGCCGAGATGCTTGGGTGACAAGTTTGGATACCACTTACAATAATAACGAATTATCTTACCTTATTTCGCCTTGTTTAGACTTTACTAGTTTAGAAGAAGACCCGATTATTTCCTTCAATTTATTTGTAGCTACCGAAGCTTGCTGTGATGAGGCTTGGGTAGAAGTCAGTACCAATACAGGAGATACGTGGTCAAAAGTACAAACCAGCGAGCGCAGTCTAAACTGGTACAATGATGAAGATAATGAATGGTGGGATGGCGATGGTGGCATCAATGCTTGGACTCCTGTTTCTAGCCTTTTAATGGGTACAGCAGGCGAAGCAGAAGTGTTAGTGCGAATAGCCTTTTCTTCTGATTTTTCTGCGGGAGGAGCAGGTATTGGAGTTGATAATATCTTTATTTCTGAGCCGCTTGAAAATGACATGGCATCCATCAGTGTAGATCATACGAGTCTGGAAGAATGTGGTGAAGAAGGCGATGAAGTGATTCTTGAAATCGTGAATTTAGGGGAAACAGAACAACGTGGCTTTTCTGTACTTTATCAGGTGAACGATGGACCAGTCGTGTCTGAACAGATTAATACACCTATAGCACCACTCGAAACATTTAGCTATACCTTCGAGCAGACCTTCAATTCTTCGCTTTTCCAGAACTATACTATACTAGCATGGACGGAAGGCTTGAATGATGAATTTATGTTCAATGATACTGCGCGTATAGATATTGCTACCCTACGTCCTATTCCCTTTGCAGAAAACTTTGAGCGTGGCGTACTACCTGAAGGGTGGGAGACAGCAGATGAACCAAACCCCATAAGCATTGGACATGGCGCACCTAGTTTTGTACTTTCGGATAACCTTTGGGACTCGGATAATTACTTTGAAGCGACTTCTCCAGTATTCGGTTTTGTAGCGGAAAATGATAGCTTAACTTTTGAATATCGCTATGTAGATTTTGGTATCCCTGGCAATAACACGGCACGTACGCTCGCGCCAGGAGATTCCTTAATCGTGAGTCTTTCTACGGATTGTGGTGAAACTTATATGCCTATCTTCCGAGCGGATTCTTTGACACATACGCCTAGTGATTTGATGCTCCGTGTAACGGTACAATTGAATGAATACGTAGGCAATTCTATAAAATTACGTTTCCAAGCCTATCGGGAGGAAGGCTCTGATGCAGGCGATTACTATATTGATATCGATAATGTAAATGTGGTACGCTGTGCACCATCTTTGGAATTATCCGTAGAAACAACGAATCTTTCGCGCCCTGATAGTGATGATGGAAGCCTCATAGTGGATGCAGCAGCAGGCCTGCCACCCTACACCTACGAATGGAGCAATGGCGAAACCGATAAAGGAAATTTCGGGCTAGAAGCAGGCCCTTATACGGTGACGGTGACGGATGCAGTGGGCTGTTCGGATGTAATAACAGGAACAGTAAGAGTGGTGACCAATGTAGAAGATGTGGATGCTTTAAAAACATTGCAGCTTGTTCCGAATCCAACAGCGGGTAGTACAGAATTGCAAATAGAACTACTAGAACGCGCAGAAGTGAAGGTGCAATTCTTCAATGCAATGGGACAACTCCTTCGGGAATTCCCAGCGCAAACTGCTCTAGAGTTAAATTATACACTCGACATGAGTAGCTATGCGAATGGCTTATATTTCGTACAAATATGGGCAAATGGACAAGCGCATACCGAGCGACTTGTATTGCTTAGAGAATAAAAAAGAGTTGATCTTTTTTGAAGAGCTTCCTATTGATTCTTTATCGGTAGGAAGCTTTTTTTATTGATTGGTTTGAAATTCGTTAATGATGTTTTTTGCCTACTCCCTAACCTGACATTCCCAATACCATAAAATGTAAGTTTATAAAATTAAACTTGCACTTGCACTTAAAGTTCTGCCACGCTACACAGAAAGAAACAACGTTCAAGTATAAAATGTCTAGTTTATTCTTGTACGTT
>CALGLY010000810.1 GCA_937959095.1 uncultured Saprospiraceae bacterium | reverse complement strand
TAAATTTGTCACCGCCATAGCAACCAACAAACCCAGGGTCAGAAGGAAGATAAGCTTTGAGTTCCCCTTTCACTCTAGCATTGCCCTCTACATGTAGTAGCTCTAAAGGCGTTTTAGTTCCTATCCCTAAATAGCCACTCGACTTCAAAAACATAGAATGCTTCGGCGCACTTTCTATAGTGACTACATCTACAATGCCTGTTGCATTTCCTGCTAAAAGCCCTGCTACTGGTTGCGATTGAATTTTAAATACGCCCGTTTCATCGAAACGGAAGGTCCCTGCCGTTGTTCCTGCTGCTACGGATACGGCTTTGCCATCGGTACGATTCAAGATAAAAGTCGCAGGACCACCCGTGCGGGTACCTTTTACAATACCTACTACATCCAAGGCTACGCCTGGGCTGCTGGTGTTTATTCCGACATTGTCGGTCGTATGAAGATTGCTGCCTGAATTTGTCCATTGGGCATGTCCCAAATTGCAAAAGATACTCATTATACAGAGCATAATTACTTGTGAAAATGAAAATTTCATAGTACTAGTTTGAGATAGAGCAAAGGCATTTAAAATACCTTTGACCTTATGAATAATTAAGTTTAGTTAGCTATTATTCTGCCACTAATAGCATCGTTTTGGTAGCTTGTATTTGCTTATCTAAAACTAAGCTATATTGATAGGTGCCTGTACCTAGCAGCTTAGTATCCAAAAGCAACTCTCCTTCGCCTCTAGCGGCTATTGGAATTTGCTTTATGAGTTGTCCTGTGGTACTCGTTATTTGTAAATAAGCTTGCTGTACTTGAGTAGGAATGAAAAAACGAATGCGCGTTTCTTCCTTGAATGGATTTGGCTGATTTTGATCTAAACGAGCGGAACTTAATTGGCTCGTTTGGGTATTTACATTGTTTGGTGTAGCTAGGTTTGCTACTAAAGCTTCTAAGCGTTCTAGACGTTGTGATAAATCTGCATTATTGGTTTTGAGAGTTTCATTCTCTTCATTTTGGAGTTTATTTTCCTCTTTAAGACTCTCTATTTCCTCATTCTGTTCTTGTACTGCCTTTACTAGCGGCACTACAAACTCTGCATAGCGCAAAGCATAAGAATCTTCTTCTCCTTTGGGCATATCTACGCCACTAAAATCATAGCCGACTTCTTTTGCTGCGGCTGCTACTTCTTGTGCTAAGAAACCCGTATAACGAATCTTTGCTTTTGCTGCTTCGCTATCTGCTAGGCGTAGGCTATCGGGGGTTTTATGCCATTTTGCAATAGCATCCATATCCATTTGATAGGTCACAGGATTGAGGGCAGTGATGAATTCCAAGCCTGGTACGTCTTGTTTTACGGCTTTCTTCAAGCGTGCATCTGATATATTTGACCAGTTGGTGTAGCCGCCTATGGAGGTGATACTATTATTACCTAAGCGAATTTGATTGTTGGCGGTGATTTGTGTATTGAAGCCTATCGCAGTAGAATTGCTAAAACCAAAATTTTGGAAAGCCTGTGATCCTAATGCTGTATTATGACTTTTATCAGGGGCGATTAACGCACCTTGACCAACAGCTGTATTGTGCGAACCGGTTTGATTATTTAGTAAAGCATTATACCCTAGTGCTGTATTAGCATCTCCTATTGTAGTATTTTCTGCAGCACTACCACCAACGGCTGTATTAGATTGTCCAGTAGTATTGTTCATTAAAGCATAGGCTCCAATTGCTGTGTTTAAAATTGCACTAGTATTGTTACGCAAAGCATCATGACCATAGGCTGTATTAGCAATTCCAGTAGTATTAGTATACAATGCGTGATAACCTGTTGCTGTATTTTGATTGCCTGTAGTATTAGTATACAATGCCTGATGACCTGTTGCTACATTTTGAGTGCCCGTGGTATTATAATACATTGCTTGAGAACCCATTGCAGTATTATAACTTCCTGTAGTGTTAGAGTATAATGCAGTTGTTCCAACAGCTACATTATCTTCACTAGTAGTATTGAAATATAATGCACTATTACCAATTGCTATATTACGGTCACCTGTGTTGTTGTTACTTAGTGTACTTTGTCCTAGTGCTATGTTATTCCTTCCAGTAACATTGCTACGAAGTCCCCAATTTCCAAGTACTATATTGCTAAAACCTGTAGTGTTTTCTCTTAGCGCCCATAAACCAATTCCTACATTATTCGTTCCCGTGGTATTCTCAAGAAGCGTATGACTGCCAACTGCTATGTTATTATACCCTTCGGTGTTTTCTCTTAGTGAATTTGTTCCTATTGCCACATTAGAAGATCCCGTTGTATTAGCACGTAAGGCATAAGCACCTAAAACTGTATTCCAACTTCCTGTAGTATTAAATATTAGAGCTTCGTAACCAATCCCTACATTAAAACTGCCACTGCTAGTAACCGTGCCTACCTCTTCTCCAATAAATACATTGCTATTCCCCGAGTCCAATCTCAACCGTCCATCTATCTTCGCATTGCCATCTATATGGAGTAGTTCTAAGGGCGTTTTAGTTCCTATTCCTAAATAGCCACTCGACTTCAAAAACATAGAATGCTTAGGTGCGCTTTCTATCGTAATTACATCTATAATACCTGTAGCATTTCCTGCCAATAAGCCTGCCAAAGGCTGCGATTGAATTTTGAATACGCCCGTTTCATCGAAGCGAAATGTCCCTGCCGTTGGTCCCGCTGCTACGGATACGGCTTTGCCATCGG
>CALGLY010000809.1 GCA_937959095.1 uncultured Saprospiraceae bacterium | reverse complement strand
TGTCGCCATAATGGGTAGCTTATTTCTTACCTAACCCCTAAACGTGAGTTTTTAAAAAATAAATTCCCAACAAGTTCTTAGATTTTTGTGCTAGATAAAGCTCTTTTGTGCATAGCCTTAACTACGGACGAGAAAAAAGCTAAAATATAGCGCGAAAAGATGTTTTTTGCCGATTCCCTTATATACCAAGTTATTGTTTTTGAACAACTCTAGTACACATTACTTAAGAGAATATAAAATGAAGAAAACCTTTCCATTAGCAATGCAAGCCCCAAATTCAGATGTAACACCAATTCTAGAAGAAAGAATAGAAGAAGCCATCCTTCTCTCTCGGCAAAGCCCAAGAAAGCGGATTATTTTGCCTTACCACAAAAGTGCGTCGGATAAGATGCACCGAATGTTTAATATCATACAGCCTTATAGTTACATTCGTCCGCATACGCATATCACAGCGCAAAAGACCGAGACTATCGTGCTGCTAAAAGGTGCAGTTTGCTTTTTTATTTTTGATGAGAGAGGCAACGTACTAAGCCATCACATCCTTCGGGCAGGTAGTTTATCGTTTGGCATTGATATTGAGCCACATATTTTTCATTCCTTTATTGCCATAGAAGAAGATACCGTCCTTTTTGAAGTAAAACCAGGGCCTTACAATAAGAACTTGGATAAAGACTTTGCCATCTGGTCTCCCGAAGAAGGGACAGTGGCGGCGCAGGAATATCTTTCTAGTTTGTATGCTTTAGTTGAGCAAGTTTAAGCTATAGGCTTCACAAAAGCAAAGACTTCTTCGCGTAAATTTAACAAGTGCTTTCGCTTATCCTTACCAAGTTTATTGAATTGCCAAGCCGCTCTCCAATAGCGAGAAATATCCCAATAAAAAAGGGAAAGATAAGTAAGGATAGGCAGTAGTGCGACTCCAATAAACAACCATTTATTCCAAAAGATAAAGGCTATTATTCCCCACAATAGCCACCATATAGGATACCCAAAGGAAGTTGCTGCTAAACCCAGAGAGGTGACGAATTCTTTCTTTTTATTCATTCCCATTAATTTCTTCACCAATAAAATAAGTGGAAAATGAACTAAGCAACTCAATACAAAAATTGGAAACCCAAGAAATACAAATAAAGTATTCCAAAGGTTGAGGATATACTGTTTCCCAATACCTAAGTCTGTAATATGCTGTTTTTTTAGTGCCTCTTGATAGCCTTGCATTTTGGATTTAAAACTTTCTTTTTTCGCATCAGGCATATCATTCACATTATTGGCGAATGCTATTTCCTGTTCTAGTAGCGTATCTTCTTCGGAATACGCAAAAAAGATAGGAATGCGATGACTATTGCGGTTCATTTCTAGGAGCTGGTCGGTCACTTCATCGTCAGCCTCTTGCTCAATATGTACCATGCATGTCCGAAGACGTTCTTGAATTTGCTTCGTGATGTGAAGCATGGTTTTCCGCTCATTTTCTTCTACTCGCTTCACATAGTCCTTGAAAACAATAGGTTCTCCAAATTTTACATATATGATGCCTCTAAACGCAGTCACTTCACTGAAACTAACACCCATTGGTAGTATAGTAATATCGTCATCTCCGTATGCTTTATACGTTCCAATAGTCATGCGAGCTGTTCCGCGTTGCACAGTTCTTAGGCGTTTATGGTAGTCATGCGAACCTTCTACCATGATAGTAATATTCTTGTCTTCGTGGAGTAAATTCTGAAATACGCCAAACAACTCCATATTCTTACGCATATTCTCGACCCCATCTCGTTGCCTGAAAATAGGAATGATATTGAGGCTGTTGAGTGCTTTTCTAGCCCACGTCGCCTTGAAGTAATCGCCTCGTAGAATGAAAAAGGACTCATAATTTTTCATGAAAGGAATATGCACGATTGGCTCGATGAATGCAGTGGGGTGGTTCGCTGCAAAAATAATCGGGCCGTTCTCTGGGATATATTCTTTATTGATAAAATAGATTTTCTGAAAAAAAGTACGAAATCCATACCCAATCAGAAATTTGACAATGTGATAATTTATCTTCACTAAATTTACTTATAAAAAAGGCTACTAAAATAATGTATTTTTTTTAATGTTCTTTGAACAGTGTAAAATTACTTCAGTATCCGCACAAAACCAATTTAAGCAGTTAGAATAAATGCTGAAAAAAGTCTGTAAATGCGATTAAAAAACTACTACTTTTGTAAGAGTTTATCTAAAAATTAAAATAGTACACTTAAATTATGGCACTAACAGCTACTTCGCTACTTTCAGATCGCTTGCTTAATATGAGCGAATCTGCAACCCTGAAAATGGCGCGTATGGGACGAGAACTCCGCGCCGAAGGACATGATATCATCAGTCTAAGTCTTGGAGAACCTGACTTTGATACACCTACACACATCAAAGAAGCTGCAAAAAAAGCATTGGATGAAGGCTATACCAAATACACGCCTGTATCGGGTTTGCCAGAATTGCGTAAAGCGATACAAGCTAAATTTAAGCGCGATAATGGTTTAGAGTTTGGACTCGACCAAATTGTAGTATCAAACGGGGCGAAGCAATCCATTATGAATCTTTGCCAAGCGATACTCAATGAAGGCGATGAAGTCATTGTATTAGCTCCGTTTTGGGTTTCGTATTCCGAAATTATCAAGATGGCGGGTGGTGTACCTGTGATTTTGGCGGCAGGTATCGAGGATGATTTCAAAGTATCTTCTCAAGCTATAGCCGATGCTGTTACAAGCAGAACAAAGGCTATTTTATTCTCTTCCCCTTGCAATCCTACAGGTTCTGTCTATACGCACGACGACCTAGCAGCTATTGCAGAAGTTATCGGTAAGCACGAGAATATCTTGGTATTTTCGGATGAAATATATGAGCATATCAATTTCACAGGTAAGCATGTGAGCATTGGTACATTCGATGCGGTGAAAGATAGAACTGTTACTATAAATGGCTTCTCGAAAGGTTTTGCGATGACAGGCTGGCGATTAGGCTATATTGGTGCGCCAAAATGGTTGGCTGCTGCTTGTGCGAAGGTGCAAGGACAAGTGACATCAGGTGCAACGTCTTTTGGACAAAAAGCGGCTGCCTATGCCTTAGAAGCAGATATGACAGCTACACATAATATGCGAGCAGCATTCTTGAAGCGTCGGGAAATGGTGCGGGAATTGCTGGGGGCAATACCAGGATTCAAAGTAAATCAGCCACAAGGCGCATTCTATATTTTTCCAGATATTAGTGCCTTTTTCGGAAAGCGACATGGGAATACGGTAATTCATGGTGCAGATGAATTTTGCGAATATTTGTTACTCGATGCACACGTAGCAGTCGTAACAGGAGGTGCCTTTGGTGCGCCCAATTGTTTCCGACTTTCGTATGCTGCTTCCGAAGAACAACTCCGCGAAGCAATTCGTAGAATAGAAGTAGCCGTTGGGAAATTGGTATAAATAGGTCGTATTCGACTTGAGACTTTTGAAGTTTTTAAAACTTCAAAAGTCGCTTTACCAATCAATTATTTAGTATTATACTTAGTCAGGGTAAGAATTGTCCTGACTAAGTATTAAATAAGCTCTAACTATGACAGCACAATTTGAAGCCTTAAGTGAACAAGAAAAGCAACAATTACTAGATGCTATTCCACTTATTGCTATTTTAGTAGCAGGTGCCGATGGCGATATTGATAAGCATGAAATGGCTGCGGCTACCAAAGCTGCTCATGTACGCGCCTATCATGAAGATAATGAACTCTTGCATCCGTACTATCAAATGATAGATGGAATGGTAGAAGACCGTACTGCGAGTTATTTGCAACTCCTTTCGACAGATAGAGAGGAACGTAAGGAGCAAATTGTGGGAGAATTGACAAAATTGAATGCGGTGTTGGCTCAATTAGAATTGCAATATGGAGCTGCTTTATATGATAGTTTCTGCAGTTTTGCGAAGTATGTGGCGGAAGCATCAGGTGGTTTTTTGAATTATTTAGCAATAGGTCCGAAAGAACATAAGGTGTATAAATTGCCAATGTTAACACCTCTTATTTGGGAGGAAGAAGAACAGGAAGAAGAATAGATGAAACAAACAACAAAACTACCGACCCGCTTAGAAGAAGGGAAGCATTTTTATATTGAGCATGGCAATTATGTTTTTACGGCCTACTATTTGGAATTGCGCGGCTACTGCTGTGGTAGTAAGTGTAGACATTGTCCATATCAGCATGAAAATGTGAATAGGGATAATTAGAAGATAATTTTCTTCAAAGTGGATAGATACATTATTTTCCGATAAAAGAACAGTATATTTGCTGTCCGAAAATTGGCTCCGTAGTTCAACTGGATAGAATATCAGACCTGCCCGTTGCAGCAGGCAGGCGGGTTTCGGCTCTGAGGGTTGGGGGTTCGAATTCACTATTTTTAATATGAAACCAATCTACGTTTATGTCCTTTATAGTTCTGATTTTGATCGTATTTATATAGGGATGACCAACAATTTAAACCGAAGACTTCAAGAACACAATAGCGGACAAAATAAATCTACAAAAGCTTATCTTCCTTGGAAACATATTCACCAAGAATTATTCCCAGATAGAATAACTGCCCGTGCTAGAGAAAAATACTTTAAATCTTATCGAGGTAGACATTATATTCGCACGCAAATCCTTTCATAAGTTTTACTTTTCCATAAAAGCAACTTATCTTTGCATTCCTATTTCGGCTCCGTAGTTCAACTGGATAGAATATCAGATTTCGGCTCTGAGGGTTGGGGGTTCGAATCCTCCCGGGGTCACGTCGAAAATTATAAAGCCTTGTAAATTTAGTATTTACAGGGCTTTTTTGATTTATGGAAGGAGGCACTATTTTTATATGCATTTAGAGTCATCAAAAAAATCAGAAAGAGATTGTAGCTAGTTCCTACAATTGAAACGTATGTTGAATAGAAGATTTCCGTAATCGGACGGTATCTTAAGGGCGAAAATTGCTCATAAATCGACAGTGTACTGATTCGAGTATTAGCTTAAATTAGCTATTATTGAATGACCTATTGACAAAAATCACCTTCCTCCATGATGTGTCTCATTTAACGAGTGTACTGAATTTCCACATCTTTGAGTTAATTATTCACCTAACAACTTAGAAGATATGACAATTCGAATTCAATCTCTACAATTCACGCCTAGTGAAACACTTGATGCAAAGATTCAAGAAAAACTAAAAAGAGCATTTGATAATTATCCTTATCTCACTACTTGCAATGTCTTTTTACGCATTGAAAATGATGAGCGTACACAGCAAACTGTAGAAATACGCATCAATGCATTGAATGACCAATTTTTTGCTAAAGCAACGAATGAACGCTTTGAATTAGCATTACCTGATACAATTAGTAAACTGAAGCGTCAATTGGAGAAATACAAGCAAAAACTATACACCAACCCATAAAAACAAACACGATGATTATTTCGGACGACAATACAGTCCATTCAATCGGAATTTCAAACACACTTTTCGAATCTGAAAATTGAATTTTACATCTATCTACAGGACGTAGAAAAAGGCTCTTTGCATACGCAACAATTGCTTGATGTAAGCCAAACAATTGGAGAATTAAGAGAGCAACAAAATACAGGCGATTTAAGCATCAATGGGCATCAGAAAGTAAGTACACTCGAAACTTATTCTCAGAATGTTTACAGCTTAAATGTGTAAATTTTTCGTCGGTCTGGAGATACTTGGTTACAAATAAATACGACGGATAACTGGATGCTTGCGGAACAAAATCGACGTGCATAATACTATCAGAATAATAGAACTATTGACTATAGATTGGTATAAAATTGGAATTGCTACACTATAGTTCCTAATTATGCGGATATTGCTAAACCATTTTTAAATAAAAATGGGCTTATGAAATACACACCTAACACACAAAAGTCACCCTGCGAAATCTTATTAGAGAGTAGTCCCTTTGGTGTAGTCACTATGGAAACCAATGGTTTTTTGATTGAGCATTGTAATCCAAAATTTGCGAATATGCTTGACGGAAAACAAGAAAATATTACTGGCACAAGCCTTCTTGATTTGTCACCACGTTATCAAGAAGGGCAACTTACATCGATGCAAGTGCTTATAGAGCATATTGCACAACTTAGACCACAAGAAGAAGTAAAATTCTATTGGTGGCTAGAAAACAGAAATAAGCATCGAATTATCACGGAAATCAGGTGTTTTTCTATTCCTGATACGAATAAGCTGGCCCTTTTTATATCTGATGCTACAGAAAATTGGCTGACTACTATTGCGATGGAAGATATGATTCGGGAAGTGCATACGACAGATGCACAGAGCGCACTAAATAACATGGTGCGTACACTTTTCGAAACCTTTCATCTAGACTTTGTTTACATCGCACAAGCGAATGAACAACGGACAGAAGCAAATACACTAGCACTTATAGCAGAGTTTGAGCTAATGGATAATGTTGCTTATGATTTGACTATTTCACCCTGCTTAGAAATTTACGAACAAAAGGACGTAATCATTTATGATGGAGATTTGAAAGCCTCCTATGTACATAATCCATTCGTGATGAATGATTGGAATGTAGATAGTTATGTGGGAGTACCGCTTTGGGATGTAAGTGGACATTTTATAGGGCATTTTGCTGCGTGTAAGCGAGGCAAATTGGAGCATACTGGACTCTTAGTTGCCTTTTTGCAAAAATATTCTGCTTGGGCAGCCCTTCAGATTGAGCGCATTAGTAAAGAACGGGCATTAGAAAAACTCAATCGAGAAAAAGATCGGTTGCTCTCCATTCTTAGTCATGATCTTCGTGGTCCTATCGGCGCACTGGAGACAATGCTGGAAATGCTCACAGATAATGAATTGAGTCAAACTGATTTTCAGGATATGGCTGCTGATGCTAAACGCAATATAACTGGGCTTCGGAGCAATATGGAGACACTATTAGAGTGGGCATATCGTCAAGCACAGGAAGTGAAAATAAGCTTTGATGTTTTTTCTATAGGAGAGGAAACCCAAGCCGTTTTAGATTTTCTAGCTGGCATGGCTACTCAAAAAGAAATTTGCTTGAAACATAGCATTCCACTAGATTTAGAAGTCTTTGGAGATAAGCATCAGATTAATTTAGTGCTTCGCAATTTGGTATCTAACGCGCTGAAATTTACACCTTCTGGTGGTTGTATTCAGCTTACCGCCACAATGGATAAAGAGAAAATCATAGTAGCTGTACAAGATACAGGTATTGGAATCGTAGGAGCGCGAATCCCGACTATTTTTCATGACCATCACACGGACTATGGTACGAATGGAGAAAAAGGGACAGGTTTAGGTTTATCACTTTGTCAAGAAATTATAGAGCAGCATGGAGAGAAAATATGGGTAGAAAGTGAAGTAGGGCAGGGGAGTACCTTTTACTTTAGGTTACCTATTCCAGCAGATAATTAGAAGCTGATAAAGTGCAATCATAAGACTGATTTTCATCATCTCATAGGAACACAACTGGATGTAACTTGCAATCAAAAGCAACTAATCATGAAAAAAATTCTTATTCCTACCGACTTTTCTTATTGCGCGAAATATGCACTTGATGCAGCTGCTAAGTTAGCAGAACAGTACAAAGCAGAGTTATTCATCTTCCATCACCTAAGCAATTTGCCTAGCGATTGGAATAATATGATGGACTTGGAGCGCAATCTGCAAAAAGGATTGCAACAAGAAGTACACAATACAGAAGTATTACTTTCAGATTTGAAAAGTAAGTACTCTTATTTGAAAGTAGAAACAGGCTATGCAGGCGGACGCTTCGCGAAATCTCTACAACTTGTAGTGGAACAAGAGGATATAGATCTTATTGTAATGGGATCGCATGGTGCGAGTGGTAAAAAAGAATGGTTCATTGGCTCAAATGCGCAGAAAATAGTACATAAAGTACATTGTCCTGTGCTAGTAATAAAAGAGCCACTTGAAGAAATCGCCTTCAACAAAGTCGTTTTTGCATCGGGCTTTGGGGAGCAGGATAAACCTGCACTCCGCGAACTCGTAGAATTAGTAAAGCCTTTCAACCCGATAATACATTTAGTATATATCAATACCGATCCTTTCTGGGGATTGCCTTACACAACTATCATGCAGTTGATGAATGAGTTTAAACCAATCTGTAAACCATTAGATTGCAAACTGCACTACTTCCGTGATTTAGCTATTGAGCGAGGCATCCGCTATATTTCTGATGATTTGGACGCGGATTTGATTGCTATTTCTAATTATGAGCGGCATCCATTGAAGCGGGTGTTCTTGGGTAGTAATGTAGAAATGCTCGTCAATCATGCCAATATTCCTGTTTTGAGTTTGGATTATCGACCTATAGAGGGCGAAGGGGAAGAGGAGATTGCTGTAAAAACAGAACTAGCCATGCGAAACGAATAAACACTGAAACCATGAATAAGATTATAACAATTATAGGATTAGGTAATGTCGGGCGAACATTGGTACAGCACCTACTAGCGATGGAAACG
>CALGLY010000808.1 GCA_937959095.1 uncultured Saprospiraceae bacterium | reverse complement strand
GAGTCCAAGTATAGAGATTATTGGTTCCTAAAAAATCAAAGGTTTCCGAAGCTCGTAAGGTTACCTCATCTCCATCACAGAAGTTTGCAGTAAATTGTCGCTGACGAACAGATATATCTAAGTCAAAATTAGGTTCTAATTCTATTTCAAATTCAATTGGTAGTACAAGAGGATTACCACATTCATCTATTAGTCCTTCTCTATTACCTTGAGTATCATCTATTCTAACTATATATGTACCTGGTGGTGAGTTTTTTAAGTCATTAGATACTAAGAAAAACTCTCTTACTGATCTAGCTCCTCTTAAACAATCAGGGGCAAATACACTTCCTGCTAAGGTTACACCGCCTGGTCCTATTAGTGTTGCACTAACACGATCAATAGTTTCGCACTTAATATTGTCATTAAAGGATACTAAAATTGGAGCAGTCTCGCAAATATTATCCACAGAGGATATACCTGTAATTTCTGGAGCCTGAATATCAATAACTCCTGTATTAACAGAAGGCCCAAAGTCAATGTCATAACCTTGAAAAACCCCTGATCCTAAAAAGCTCCAATTCTGTACGGCTAGTACATAGGTATTTCCTTCCTGAACAGGAATAAGTGCATTGATACTACTATTACCTGCACTTATAGAAGGCGGATCTGTATCACAGCCTCCTCCTTGTATATCGTATACCCCTGAGGATGTCATTCCAGTAGGTCCATGGCAACTAGGACCTCCAGCAGCATTACAACTAACTAGTAAAGAACCTGCATTTCTTTGCAAATCATCACAAGTAGCATTAGTTAAATCAAATAATGCCCAATCAAAATCATCATCTGCGTTAGATGGAGTGATTATAAATCCAAATTGTCCATCATTAGATACCTTGAAAGAATACCAAACAATAGCTCGTTCATCTCCATCAAACATACATGTTGTACCGTCTCCTATCTCATCAATAATATCACCTGATGTTGTACTTCGGTTATCCGTTTCTGGAAATTGTGAAGTACAAATCGGCTGTGCATTGATACAATCAAATGCTCCTGTTGATTGCCCCTGCAAATCATTAACAGGCACAGATAACAATCCTAGCATAAATGCTACAACTAGCAAGAATGACTGTTTATTTGTCATAATCGAGTATTTAAAAACTACTTTAAATTTGTGTTATAATAAGGCGGGTGTATAATAATTCCACTGGTAGATATATGCAAAGATAAAAATATGGATGGAAAAACAATATTTGATATAAAATATTAGTTTCAAAAAATTATTTTTTATTTGCTAAAGAGGCTGAAACACAAGGAATTCTATGGTTTGAAAAAGGTATAGAGAAAATGTTAAAGTTCATTCGTAATATCAGAATTTTCAGAATTATAGGATTTTTAGAGTTAAAATAGGGCAAGTATGCAATCTGATAATGATGCAATGCTACAGTGTTCTAATATTTTCACTTTAACATTGTAGCATTGCATCATTATCGCATTCAATATTTTACTCTGGGTGCATCTTCATATAATCTAACGTCAGATTGCAGAGCGTACGCACACCGAGTTTCATACCACTTTCATCAATAAAGAAATCGGGTGTATGATGTGGTGCTGCATCAAATTGAGATTGTCCTTTTGGCATTCCTCCCAAAAACAAAAATAAACCTGGCACTTCGCGCGCAAAAAAGGAAAAGTCCTCCGCCCCTGTGATGGCTGGCGAAAGCAAAACATTCTCTTCTCCTGCTGTATCAAAAATAGTCGGCAGCATCGTGCGTGTCAATGCAGGACTATTGAAAGTGACAGGATAACCGATTTGAATATCCACATCTGCCGTCGCGCCTGCACTTTCTGCAATTTTGGTAGCCGTGAGTTTTATTTTTTCGTGAATGATATCTTGCATTTCCGTATCGAGTGTGCGGATAGTGCCTATCATTTCGCAGCTTTCAGGAATGATATTATTCCGAACGCCTCCTTGTATTTTTCCTACGGTGATGACTGCGGCTTCTTTAGTCAATTCTGTTTGGCGACTAATAATCGTCTGCAACCCCTGAAGGATTTGTGCGGAAACCATAATTGGATCTACTCCACCCCACGGACGCGAGCCATGCGTTTGTTTGCCATTTACGGTAATCACGAAACGGTCGGCGGCTGCCATTGCGCCACCCGGCTTGTAGCGTATTTTCCCTACTTCTAGACCTGAACTAATATGCAAGCCAAAGACTACATCTGCATTGATTTGTCCCATTAGTCCTTCTTTCACCATCAACTTCGCGCCACCTTCTTCGCCTGGAGGTGCACCCTCCTCTGCAGGCTGAAAGATGAAGACGACATTTCCTGCGAGGTCTTTTTTCATACCTGTCAAAATCTCTGCTGCGCCCATTAGCATCGCTACATGCGTATCGTGTCCGCAAGCGTGCATTACACCTACATCCGAGCCTAAGTAGGTCGATTTTACTTTAGATGCAAATGGAATATCTACGCGCTCCGTCACTGGCAAGGCATCCATATCTGCACGTAAAGCGATGGTCGGGCCTGCTTTTCCGCCTTTCAAAGTTGCCACTACACCTGTATGTGCTACGCCTGTTTTTACTTCCAGACCTAGTTTTCGTAAGTGTGCTTCGATATACTTGGCAGTTTCAAATTCTCGGTTCGAGAGTTCGGGATTGGCGTGCAGGTGTCGTCGCCATTCTATCACCTTTGCTTCCATGGCATCGGCTTTGCTATCTATTAATTCCCTCGCACTTTTTTGGGCAGATAGTAGTGTGCCACAAGTGCAAACTAGTAAGAGTAGAAGTATTTTTTTCATAATTGTATTTTTAATTTTGAACACGAAGACACGGAGGCACAGAATTTTTTTATTTTGCTTTTTTGGATGTTCCTGACTTCATCAAGAGAAGCGGAGGATAAGTTAGCTTTTTTCTGCCAAGATTTAAGAGCATATTGGGCTTTTGTAAAAACTCCAATATGCTCTTAAATTCTTAGTTCAAAGTCTTTTTAATTATCCATTTTCAATTCTCAATTATTTCAGTTTATTCATAATTTCTGCTGGCACGGCATCTTTGTGTACCATTATTGCTACTGTTTTGAGTTGCAAATAGGATTCTGACATATAAATGTAGCCATCAAATGCGCCTTTTTGTCCCCAAGAATTTTTGATGGTGTAGTATTTTGTACCTGCTTGATCGGTAACGGTACCTACTAAGTGCATCAAGTGGTCGTCGGTAGTAGAATAGCTTTCGAATGTAGATTGGCGAAGGGCTTGATCTACTTCTTTTTCTGCACCTGGTGCTTTGAATAAATCTTTGCGTTCTTTCTGTGGAAGCACGGCTATTCCTTCTTTTGCACTAAATCCTTTTTCTGTCACATCGCCATCCCAAGCTATCGTGTAGCCTTTATCTACCGCATTATCTACAATTGCTTGTAATTCTTCGATTGGAATATTGTGATACGCACCATTCGAATAATTATCAGGAATTTCTAAGATGAATTCCTCATAGAATGGGTGATGTGTATAAGAAGTAAAACTCCAATAATCATCTGGATTGATGTCTAGACTTTCTCCGAAACTTTTAGCAGTATGGGTTGCGTCGCCATGTGCAAATTCGCGTGGTGTGCCTCCGATGTAGCCATCCAAAATAACTTGGAAGGAATCGCGCCACATTTTGCGAAGTTCTTCGTCCTTCAAGGCATTATCTAGTAGATTTTTAAGGTCTTCTTCCATGCGATTATGGTCATGCATAGTGCCTTTTGGTCTGCCTGAATAGGCACTTTCGGGTACTGCACCACTCATCTTAAAGGCACGGATAATATCATGCGAAAGACTCCCTTGACTAAAATTCGCCTTGCCTTGCCGTAGGATATAATTTTGCGCTTTATCCTTATAAATCGTTCGTACTAGAAACATTTCCGACAAATCATATTCAGATTTTCCCATGCGTAGCAATTCCGACTCTAGGAAGGAAAGCGTGGCAAAACTCCAACAAGTGCCTGTACGATCTTGGCTTTTCACTGCCGTACAAGCAATTTCTTTAGTAGGTGTAAATTTATATTGTGCCAATGCCCCAAATGGCAAAGCAAATAGAACGAGGTATAAAATGTGTTTTTTCATCATAAATGTTTTTGAAACGGTGGACGGTGAACGGTCGGCTTCGCCTTGACGGTAGACGGGCGCAGCGACCGTCA
>CALGLY010000807.1 GCA_937959095.1 uncultured Saprospiraceae bacterium | reverse complement strand
GAGATTCTAGTAGCTGGAGAAGCCATCAATTCTATCGGAGATATTGATTTGAGTCTGAAATATGGACTTACAAAACCAGGAAGTAGCATTCCTATTTCGGTCTCTCTTACTCTAGGAATTCCTACGGGTAAAGCAGTAGCTGGCACACTCAATAATCTGCAAACAGGAGATGGAGAATTCAATCAAATCCTACAAGTAGATGCAGGACGTGGCTTTAAATTAAATGACAAAGTTTCGAGCTATGTGAGTGGCTATGCAGGCATCAATCATCGCACTAAAGGCTTCTCTGAAGAATTTCGATATGGGATAGAATATGGTTTTGGTTTAGCCAATCAGAAACTATGGCTGATTGGACGATTGAATGGCGTAGAATCCTTCAAAAATGGCGCGACTGCCGAAACGATTACGAGTACCAGTATCTTTGCAAACAATACCGAATTTACAAGCTTTGGCTTTGAAGCAGCTTACTACATCACGAAAAAGATTGGCGTATCAGCTGGATTTACTTCTGCCTTTCGAGGGGAAATCATTGCGGCTGCGCCTTCTTATTCGGTGGGTGTTTTTTATGATTTGAATAAATAGAATAGAAAAAAGTGAGATGCAAAGTGTTTTAAACCTTGCATCTCACATCTCTTATTTCGTTACTCCTCGGGCAGTTTAGCTTGAATAGGAATTCAAGCCAAACAAACGGTAACCCTTATTTCTAATGAAAAATAACGTGCAAAGCTGCCATAGAAGCTAATAAGCCAATACCTATCCACATCAATTGAGGTGTAGCATGTTGGATATAATCCTTCGGACCGCGCCAGCCATTTTTGAGTATTGTAGGAATTGCTACGATCGAAAAGGCAATCAAAATGACACAAAGCGCGCGTACCAGATAGTTCATATCGGGCGTAAAGTGAATAAATAAACGATGCAGTGGAATCGTAGAAGCAAAAGCGAAAAGTGCCAAACGATGCTTCGGCGCAATAAGGAAAGCAGCCGCACAAATAATCACTACGATACCCGTATTGATGTAATAACGCAGCTCATTGAGTGTATGCGTAAACGCCAATTCAGGATTATCAAACTTTACATACGCCAGAATACAACCCATCGTGACCCCTGTGCATAGCGTGACGAGAATCGTATTTCGTCCTGCTTGTACCATTTGCTTATCACTCGCATCTTTCTTGATATAGCCTTTGTAAATATCTACTGACCAAAGTGTTGCTAGAGAATTGAACAGAGAATCTACCGTACTCATTAGCGAAGCAAAAAGCGCACATAGAATAATACCGCGTACTCCTACAGGTAAGTAATTCGTAACGAGATACGGGAAAGTTTGGTCAGGCTCTGCTAAAGGATTATCTGCTAAAATACCAGCTAAGGCAATACCTGGCACGATGATAATCACCGCCATGAAGTATTTCATTACGCCGCCTACCATGAGTCCGATTTGTGCTTCGCGGAGACTACGAGCAGCTAAAGAACGCTGTACCACACTTTGATTGGCACACCAATAATTGATATTCAAGAAGAATAATCCGAACATCCCAATCCAGGGTAATTTATCATGATCGGCAGGTAGATGCAGGTGCATCAAGTCGGGTGTTTTGACATATAGTTCGCCCCAACCACCTAAGTGTTGCACTGCCGTGAAAAGCACCACGATACCACCAATAGTAAGGATTGTAAATTGAATAATATCGGTACGGACTACCGCACTTAAGCCACCGAAATAGGTGTAAATAGCAGAGAAGACACCAAGTGCAATAATCAAGGTGTAGACCCGCCAAATTCGTTGGTCACTGATGAAAGCAAAATAATCACCAAAGACTAACTCTGCTGCATATGCTCCCCAAAACAGAGCCGCACCTAAGCCCACTGTAGCAAATAAGAAAATATTGGCAATAGAATAGGTCGTAGCGACGCGCTCCCCTAGCCTATTTTTGATAAATTGCGTAATTGTAATTACACGGTCTTTCAAGTAAAGGGGTACGAAAATAAAAGCCGCCATCCATAAGCCTGTGATGGCGTTTATCTCAAAATTCGCTTGTGCCATACCATACAAATAAGCCGAACCCATCATGCCTAAGAACTGGTAGCCTTGTACATTGGTAGCAATAGTAGAAATGGCAATAGATGGCCAACGCAAATTCCGCGAACTCAAAAAATATTCTTCGCTCGACATATCTTTTCCGCCTTTGCCTGATAAAGCTATCGTGAGTACTAATGCGAAATAAGCCGCTACAATGAGAAGATCAATTGCCATAGTGTGTTCGTGTTTATGATTTGTGGGCTTAAATATAGGAAAAAGTAGATTCGGAGAGAGTAAAATAGAGATTTGTGTTATGAATGTGTTACGCTAATAAATTGCATAAAAAAAGCCCTCCATGAAAACATGAAGGACTTTTAAGTCGGGGTGGCAGGATTCGAACCTGCGGCCCCCTGCTCCCAAAGCAGGTGCGCTAACCGGACTGCGCTACACCCCGAACGTAGCTTTTTAGTAATAAGAGGGAAATAAATATCTATTTTCTAAAGTTCAGCAAATGAAAAATTTATTGAACGAAAATCAATATTTACCTTATGCGGTGACGGCGGGATTCGAACCCGCGGTACGTCTTGACAACGTACGTCGGTTTAGCAAACCGGTGGTTTCAGCCTCTCACCCACGTCACCAATTGTGGTTGTTTTGCCCCCTCCGTTGAAGGGAATGCAAAAGTAAAGTAGCTTGGCATTATATGCAAATATTTAGGCGGAAATATTTGCACTTTTTTCAACTTTTTAATCCCTCTTATGACTAAGCCAAAGAAAAAGGAAATACGACACTACTATTAAGCATTTTTATGCTTCCTTTTTCATTTTTTACAAAATTTTTCAAAGAACCTTATTTTTCGTTTAAACTCATTTTTATCTTCTTCTCCAATTCTGCGACAGTATCTTTATACAGCGCATCCGTTTCCATGAGATCTTGCACGGTTCTACAGGAGTAAATTACGGTACTATGATCGCGTCCTCCAAAGATTTCTCCGATAGATTTAAGCGATTTATTGGTTAGTTTCTTTGCTAAGTACATAGAAAGTTGCCGAGCAATCACGACTTGTCGCTTTCGCGTTTTTCCCGCCAAACGATCCACAGATACATCGAAGTGGTTCGCTACCAATTCTTGTATAAACTCAATCGTGATTTCTTTATTGATTTGTTTGACAAAGCTTTTAATTACAGCTTTCGCTAAATGTAAATCAATTTCACGCTCATTGAGTGAGGATTGTGCCATCAAGGAAACCATTGCCCCTTCTAGCTCGCGGATATTATTTTTAATATTGAAACAAATAAATTCCGTAACATCTCTTGGCAATTCTACGCCCTCTTGCCCCATCTTATGTTCAAAAATCGCCATGCGCGTTTCAAAGGATGGAGCTTGCAAATCCGCAGAAAGCCCCCACTTGAAACGAGAAATGAGACGCGCTTCAATACCATTCATATCCTTCGGAGGTCGATCACTAGTAAGTATAATCTGACGACCCGATTGATGTAATTGATTAAATATATTAAAGAAGATTTCCTGCGTCTTTGGTTTATTCTCCAAAAACTGAATATCATCTACTATTAATACATCTACTTGTTGATAAAAATTAATGAAGTCATTGACTGCATTATTCTTTATAGATTGGATAATTTGATTTCCAAACTTATCGCAGGATACATATAATACGGTCTTATCGCTGAAGGATTCTAATACTCGATTGCCGATGGCATGGGCAAGGTGCGTTTTACCTAAACCCACATCACCAAAAATAACAAGTGGATTGAATGCCGTACCGCCTGGATTTTTCGCGATGGCTAAACCTGCATTTCGAGCCAATTTGTTACAGTCTCCTTCTATATAATGCTTGAAAGTATAGTAAGAATTGAGATTCGGTTCTATTTTTAATTTGCGGATGCCTGGGATAACAAAAGGATTCTTGATGCTATCTGCATTGATAGAACCTGGCACATAGCCTTTATCTGAATTTATCTTTATACCATTTTGCTTTGGAGTAGATTCCGCAGGTTGCTGTACAAGTATTTGGTATTCAAGGCGCGCTTTATCTCCTAACTCTCTACGAATCGTCATCTTTAACATATCCACATAATGCTCTTCTAACCATTCGTAGAAGAACTTATTTGGTACTTGGATGGTCAACGAAAAGTCGCGTAGTCCTACTGGACGAATCGGTTCAAACCAAGTCTTATAACTATGTGCTGGCACATTGCGCTGTATAGTCTGGAGACAGCTATCCCAAACCTGTACATAATCTTTTACCATGCTCCAGATGATTGACTGAAGTTAGAAAATTAAAAAATAATACTACATAGCGGATCACAAAACTAAACTAGGAATCAAAGATAAAAGGCACTCTAG
>CALGLY010000806.1 GCA_937959095.1 uncultured Saprospiraceae bacterium | reverse complement strand
AAAAATAAGTTTTCCTCCGTTGAATACCTTGCGGGCTTGCCCCGAGTATTATTTATTTAGAAACTAACCGTTGCATTGGTCATTATCCCCAAATGATTCCGATGACGAACCACGATATAACCCGAACTTACATTCAAATTTGTGAACTCCACACCAGTAGAACCATCCAACTCTACTACATTTCCATCTTTCTTCACAAAACAAGCTCGACGTGCTAAAACAGTCGTATTATCCGAAGGGTCACGTACTTCTATCAATACCCAATCTACTACATCAGTAGGGATACTACTTGCTGTCTCCGTACCTGTATAGCTCATTGTACCTGTATTGAATGGCTGAGTGAGTGGAATTATAGTGGCATTTCCCAAATCGGTATTCATATCGCTGCCATTATGTGGGCCTTGCAAAAATACTTTGATTTGAATACGTGTAGCATTGCTTGGTTCAGTACCACAGACTAGAATCCCATTTCTGTAGAGTCCAATATTGTCCCATTGTGTGAAGCTGCTATAGCTCATATTGTAGGAATAATCATCGGTTTCGTCATAGTTTGTCCAATCCGTTTTATTGAAACGGGCTTGCACGATACTACCGCCACTAGCAGGAAGATTACCCGCGCCTGCTGTGAAACCCACTTCTAAATAGTGGTCTGCTCCTGTAGCAGCAGGTGAAAATACATTCATACTTGCAGTGACATTGGCTGCGCCTGCATCTGCATAATCTATATATGTTTGCTGTGCCGCAGAGCCTTCGCGCGTGAACCAATAGCGAATCGTAAATTCACTTAAAGGAACGGCAGTACTTGTATTATTTACAATTCTAAAACCTGGCTCATTCTGATTGTTACTTGGTGCTTGCTGCTGGTCTCTATATTCTACTATAAAATCAACGCAAGAAGTCGAATCTATTACGATAATTATAGTCGTTGTATCGGTGCCACCATTGCCATCATCTACCGTTAGCGTGACCGTGTATGTGCCATCCATCGTGTAGGTATGATTAGGCATTGCACCAGTTCCTGTATTGCCATCACCAAAATCCCAAGTATAAGTCAGTATATCGCCATTGAGATCGTAAGAAGCTGTGCCATCAAAGTTAATTGTTGTTCCAGAAGGAGCATCATAAGTATCCGCTGTTGCAATCGCTACAGGTGGTTGTGGATTGCTGTCGTATACCGTGATAGTTACGGTTTCTGTTCTCATACAGCCATTGCCATCATCTACGGTTAGTGTAGCGGTATAGTTACCAGCGGTAGTATAAGTATGCGTTGTTGTTACGCCAGTTCCTGTATTGCTATCGCCAAAATCCCAAGAATAGGTCAGTGCATCACCATCAGCATCCATAGAATTAGATGCATCGAAATTGACTAAAAGCGGTTCTGTACCAGAAAGTGGTGTAGCAATAAGATCAGCTACAGGGCAAGCATTACCACTACACGGCTTCCAGAAATTTCCAGTCATCACGAACATATTCAATACACGCAAGGTGTTTCCAAAATAAGCAGGCAGTGCATCCGTCGTATTGAGCGTTTCTGTATACATAGCATTCAGTAAGCCCTGGTAGCTTGCATCTGCTCCCACAAGTCCTGCTGCAAAAGTAGAGACGAAAGTGGCATTATGAAAAGAACCTATGCCGCCTGTTTGTGGAACTGGTCCATTGGCATTAGCTGCACCAATACCATTCAAATAAGCTGCCAAGTCTGCTATAATTATTTTTGCATTCGCATCATCATGCCATGCGACATCGGTAGCCATACGCCAAGGATTTCGGCAAGCATCCCAACCATATTCATTTGGGCCATTACAAGAATTGGAAGCACCTGTATGATCTGACCAATTGCTGACCAATCCAGTTGTTGTATTTACATTAGCATTAATCAACGCATAACCCGCCGTATAAGCATTGCCCCAAATAGCTGCTTGCGAAGGTACATAGCTTGCATAGCACTGATAATAAGCAGGTGCTTGATAACTTGGATTTCGGCAATTATTTCCAAAGCCCCATTGGTCACCATTGTTGAGCTGATAAGGACCATTGGCTGTAGTCGGTTGTAGTTCGTGGTCTTTTACCGCCGTGATAAGTGTAGTTGCATCCGCTGCATAATCATGAGGCGAAGTCGTGCTTGGCCACTGGCAATCTGCTACAATCAATGCCATTGCAGCATCAATTTCAGCATCGGCAGCACCACCTGTACCTATGGCAGAGGAGCAACCATCTATTCTCCAATTCATCACACCATTGCCATTGCTAAACCTCTTATAGTAGCCCCAAAGACAATCAAAAAGAGCTTTATCACCAGCATATACCGAAATTAGCATACCATAAGCGATACCTTCCGATACCGTTTGCGAAGGGTTATCAAAATTGACTCGGCAAGTGCCATCGCCACAATCCGATATATAGTTTGCTTTCCAAGTATTGTAAGCCGTTGCAGCATCTTGAGACGCGCCATAAGTACCGCCACTTGGTAGGTTGGTAGGAAGCATTCCGTAGGCATATGTTCCTGTGCCGAAAGGAATACTTGGTGTAGGGGTATTGATTTGTGCTTGTGCTATATTCCAGAGACATAGCACCATTAAAACTGTTTTAATCGTACGCATATTGCTATTTTTTTTTTCAATCATTAAGAGAATCTTG
>CALGLY010000805.1 GCA_937959095.1 uncultured Saprospiraceae bacterium | reverse complement strand
TTAATTCTAGCTAGGTGGAGCGTAGAGTCAGGAAAATGAAATATAAACTAGTGTGGGCTATACTTTTAATTCTAGCTAGGTGGAGCGTAGAGTGAGAACTTGAGAACTCCGTTCCATTTCCTGTTTCCTTTTAATTCTAGCTAGGTGGAGCGTAGAGCAATTTGCGCTTCTCGTCCTCGGTATCAATCCCGTCTTTTAATTCTAGCTAGGTGGAGCGTAGAGAATAGCCTAGCGGTAATGATTAATACCTTATCTGCTTCTTGTAAAATAAAAAGGGAGTGCCGAAGCACTCCCATCTATTTCAATATCTACAATGTTTAGTAATTTGCTGCTAAAGCAATCCGTCCACCGTCAAAGGTGTCGAAGACAACTGACCGTTCACCGTCAAGGCGAAGCCGCCCGTTTTAGTTTACACTTGCAAACCATTCTTGGAAGCGATCACCTAATACTGGAACTGGATTAGTACGTTCTCCGAGGGCATCCACGATACCAATAAACCAAAGTACAATCGCTAATAAATAAGCGGCTGCACAAGCTAACCAACCCAGAATCGGTACGATAGCCACTACATTAGCCGCTAAAAATAAACCTAAAATACCCAAGGATTGGCGAATATGAAAATTCGTTGCTTCATTCTTATCCTTACTATTCAGTACCAGTGCGATTATCCAACCGACTAGCGTGATGTAAGAAATGACACCAATCCATTTTGGTGATAAACCATTAGTATTAGTCGTAGTATTGGTCAACTGTGTTTCTTCGTTGCTATTGCTATATTCTGTATTTTCCATTTTTATCGGATGTTTTATTATTTAATGATTACACAACAAAGATGTATGTAATGCAAGGTACTATATAGTTTTTTCGATAAAAGTAGTCGTTTTTATCGTCGAAACGCTAAAAATGGACGTTTATGGCTGAATTATACCAGTATTTTTCGGATAGCTTTTTTAAACCAATCGGTTTTAACGAGTTCTGTTTTTGAGATATTCTGCCTTTGAGGGAGCTGTGTGCAATAAGTTTTCATAGGGAGTACCTTGTAGAAACTTTCTAGTTCATCCGATTTTAGATAAGCACTAATTTTAGGTGTTTCTTGTTCATTCTCTTTTTTGTTTTTGAAACGATTCTGCTTTGGTTTTCCATTATAGGCAGGTTCTTTGAAGTAAGGATATTCAGTTCGCTTCATGCTTATTCCATAAATAAACTGTTCAATAATTTCATTTTTACTAGTTACCAAATCTTGAATATATGCAGCTTTATCAAAGGTCTTGCCCACCTTAACATAGTACTCTTCTAAATTGTCAGGATGATAAAGATAGTTTTCTATAGAGTAATAGTTTAAGACTCGCAAGTTAGGATAAGCATTCCGAATCAATCCAATATCTTCGTCAGATAAAAAATCTCTATCTACGAGTCCTTTAAAATCACCTTCTTTTACTTTATGAAACACCCCATTTCTACCATTTTCAGGAATGAATACCGTATTTTCTATCCCAATAGAACTATATAGTTTCGCGTCTTTATTTTCAACAAAAAACAAATTGATATGCTTAAAAATAGAAGGAAGCATTTCTTTACTAACAGCGACTTCATAGACCTCTGAATTATCTTTAGGCGAAGGACTAAGACGGTGTGCCTCATCGAAGTTTAAATCATCCAAATCAATAATAACTGCCGTTTCGGTTTGCATCGCATAATCTATGAAGCCAAGGGAGTGAGATGCTGTCCAAAATTGACAATTTTCAGGAATCCAATGTTCCACTATTTCTTGCAGGAAGCGGTATTGCAGAGCAGTATTTAGGTGCAAATCGATTTCATCAAAGAAATAAATAGTATCTTGAAATAGACTCCTTCTACTCAAGAGATTGAATAAAATATTTACAATTTCTTTCTCGCCTGCACTCAAGTAATTATAATGTATTTCGGATTGTCCTTTTCTGAAATTAATTTGAGCTATTTTACCTTCCAAAGGAGGAATGATATCAATGAGTTCTAGGGTATTATTCCCATTTTGGAATATACGTTGAAAAGCATCGTTAATAGGCTGAATAAAATGTTCATGAATTGCTTTAGTATCTGTTTTTTTTCTAAAAATTTCTTCTAATATAGTGTACGTAATATTTTCAATATCATTTTCGAAGCGAATATCTCTTTGAATAAAACTAATAGGCTTATCACTATCTTTTGCAAAGTCGATATTTCTATCACCTAGCGTAGTTTTTTTGAGTTCTGGAGTTTGTCTGAAACTTGTTCTGCCATAGAAAGGTCGCCAATTAGTACGTGATAGGCTTTTTATATTGCTGATATTCCAGTTACCTTTGGGCGTTTCGATAGAAATATCTACAACTTCACCTTTCTGTTTTGAATAATAAGTACCTACATGAAAATTTGTAAATTTTATTTTATTATTCATTAATTCAAACGCATCAAAAATACAAGATTTACCTGTCCCATTTGTACCTATAAGCAATACGAGTTTCGCAGTATTGGGAATATTTTCAATACTTAAATCAGAGAATCGCTTGAAGTTTTTAAGATGTATGCTATTAATATTCAATGGTCAAAATTTTTACAAAAATAGGCTTTATTACTTAAAAAGTAACGCCTAATTTCTCCAATTCTCCCTCCAATTGCGCTACTGATTGAAAATGAATACTTGGAATACCACTTGCACGGGCAGCTTTTACATTCCGAAGATTGTCATCTATAAAGATAGCAGTAGCACCATCTATATTATAACGGTTCAATAGCAATTCATAAATCTTAGGGTCAGGTTTTTTCAATTTCTCTACACCCGACACTAAAATACCCTCAAAGAGTTGCAAAAAATCGAATCGTTCCAAGGCGACTGGAAACGTTTCTGCCGACCAATTCGTGAGACCGACTAAGCGATAGTTGCCACCTGTATGTAGTTTTCGGAGAATTTCTACGGTACCTTCTATTGCACCACCGAGCATTTCTTCCCAACGCCCATAAAATGCTCGAATCTCCGTTTCCCATTCTGGATATTTTTCTACTAATAGCGTTGTAGCATCTTCTAAACTACGCCCACCATCCTGTTCTTCATTCCAATCAGGAGAACAGACTTGCGATAAAAAATACTCCATACGTTCTTCGTCTTTAAAAATCTGACGATATAAATAGCGCGGATTCCAGTCGATAAGTACCCCACCAAAATCGAAGATGATAGTTTGAATTGGCATTCTAATTAGATTTAAATTGTAATAATCCCTAAACTACATATTAAATTATTTGAAGTCAAAAGGAAGACACCTAATATTTTTTTTAAATTCGCACTTGGTTACAATTTTGTAAATTCTAAGAAGTTATTTGAGTTTGGAAATTTTTCATATCAAAAATTCTAAACCCAAATGGATTCTAAAGTCGTTCGGCGACTTTACTACACGCATCCACCATGATTGCAGCAGTTATATTATGTTTCATCTTAGGCTATCTAGCCATCGTTTTAGAACATCCCCTCCATTTAGATAAAACCGTTCCAGCACTTATTATGGGTGCGTTATGTTGGGCATTATTAGCCATTGGCTTCAATAATGGCTTACTCGAAGTGATTGATACGCACGAACACGTTTTCAGTCTTATGGGTGATGGACATGGCGCACATGCTATGGATCATCATGAGGCAGAGCATGGCTTTTCCAATACCTTATTACATCACTTAGGAAAGACGGCTGAAATCCTGATTTTCTTAATCGGTGCAATGACGATTGTGGAAATCATCGACTTGCATCGCGGTTTTGAGATACTAAAAAGCTATGTACAGACCAAAAACAAGAAAAAATTATTGTGGATAATTGGCGCACTTGCCTTCATTCTATCCGCTATCATTGATAACTTGACGGCAACGATTGTCCTAGTGACGCTCCTCCGAAAGCTCATTTCCGATCGCACGGATAGACTATGGTTTGTGAGTATGGCGGTTATCGCAGCCAATGCAGGTGGTGCATGGTCGCCTATCGGCGATGTGACGACTACAATGCTTTGGATAGGCGATAAGGTATCCGCAGCAGGTTTGGTAAAGCTTTTGGTGATTCCATCCTTAGTTTGTTTTATCGTTCCGACTTTTGTAGCTACATTTCTGAAGCCTTTCCAAGGCAATATTGCGATGCAAAATATGGCAGATACTGCCAAATCAGAACGCTTGCTTAGTAGTAGCTTTATGCTCTATCTAGGACTTGGAATGATTGTATTTGTGCCTATTTTCAAAACGGTTACGCACTTGCCACCTTATATAGGTATGATGCTGAGTCTAGGTGTCGTGTGGTTGGTATCAGAATATATCCACCCAGAAGAAGACTTTACCGCAGAGCGCAAAAAGATGTATTCCCCACACAAAGCCCTTTCTCGTATCGAAATGTCAAGTATTCTCTTCTTTTTAGGAATCCTGATGGCAGTGGCAGCACTAGAGAGCCTCGTGTTCAGTAGTGTGATGATAGAAGGCAAAGAAACAGCAGTAGGAACATTGCGCTATGTAGCAGAGATGCTAGATCGTACCTTCCCGAATCAGGATGTAGTGATTATGCTGCTTGGGGTCGCTTCGGCTATCATTGATAATGTGCCACTAGTAGCAGCCTCTATGGGTATGTATACTGCACCACTCGATGATAATATTTGGCACTTCATCGCCTATTCAGCAGGTACAGGTGGAAGTATGTTGATTATCGGTTCAGCAGCAGGGGTAGCCGCTATGGGTATGGAGAAGATTAATTTTATTTGGTACTTGAAAAAGATAAGTTGGTTGGCAGCACTTGGCTTCCTAGCGGGCGCATTTACCTTTATTGCAATGAAAGCAATGATGTAAATTATTGAGTTACAAATTATCAAATTTGTAGTTAAAATTAGATATACTA
>CALGLY010000804.1 GCA_937959095.1 uncultured Saprospiraceae bacterium | reverse complement strand
CTTAGATATTTTCTTGAGCACTTTGACAGGATTAACAGGAGGAAAATTGCCCAACAATTTCGTGGTCATGCTTCCCAAAGTAACGATACCCGAACAACCTGAAACCTTAGCCGTTTGCTTTGATTATTTTGAAGCAAAACTCAACTTGCCCAAAGGCAGCTTGAAAATGGAAATGATGGTAGAAACCACGCAATCCATCCTAGATATTAACGGAATTAATCCTTTATATCGCTTCATCAAAGCGGCAAAAGGAAGATGTATTGCAATGCACTTTGGTACGTATGATTATACCGCATCTTGCAATATCACGGCAATGTATCAGGAAATGAATCATCCTGTTTGCGACTTTGCCCATCATGTCACGAAGGTAGCGTTGGGGCATACAGGCATATTTTTGTCGGATGGCGCAACGAATACCATGCCTATCGGGCCGCACCGTGGCGAACTGACAAAAGCACAGCAACAAGAAAACGAAGAAGTCGTACACCGAGCATGGAAAAAAGGCTACGACCATATTCGGCACTCCCTATGGAATGGCTATTATCAAGGTTGGGATTTGAATCCTGCTCAATTGCCGATGCGCTACGCAGCCGTTTATGCCTTCTTTTTAGAGAGTTATGATGATGCCGTTGTACGTCTAAAATCTTTCGTAGAAAAAGCGGCAAGAGCAACCTTAATCGGAGACATTTTTGATGATGCAGCTACAGGACAAGGTTTATTAAATTACTTCTTAAGAGGCTTAAATAGTGGCGCAATTTCAGAAGAAGAGGTCTTAGCAACGGGACTGACTTTAGAAGAAATTCGCAGCCGTTCTTTCCGAAAAATACTAGAAGGAAGAAAGAAAATATAATGTTTTAATGAGATAATGCTACAATGCCATAATGTTTTACCCATTGTAGCATTATCTCATTACAGCACTATACGCACTCATTAACGCATTATAGCATTATGACTTGGTCATTCATACTAGCCAATTTACAGCAAGGCATCACTACCGCTTTACTATATGTGGTGGATAGCCAAGGGAGTTCGCCGGGGCGAAAGGGCTTTCTCATGGCGGTGAATGAGCAAGGTGTTTTCGAGGGAACGATAGGTGGTGGTATTATGGAAATTAAAATGATAGAATTGGCAAAAAGCCTGCTAAAAAAAGGAGAACGTCAAGCTATTATTAAAGAGCAATTCCATGATAAAAACCATGCGCGCAATCAATCGGGGCTGATTTGTTCGGGAGCGCAAACGGTAGTTTGTATTCCTTTGACCGCTAAAAATAGCGATACAATTTCGGCTATTCTCAATAGCAAAAGGGCACTTTTTATTCGCTTTGATAGTGAAGGGATAGCCTTGAGCGAAGCTACTACAGAAAAAAGAAGGCTTAGTGCGGAGGATGATTTTGAAGTTATAACTAAACTCCATCCGCCGAAGACCGTGCATATTTTCGGGGCAGGTCATGTGGGTTTAGCATTGGCGCGGCAGATGACGCTTCTGGATTATCGGATTATACAATACGATGACCGCCCAGATTTGCCGACGCTTTCCAAGAATACCTATGCACACGAACTTAGAGTCATTGACTATGAAGACGTGCAAAAAGAAATGGACGCAAACCCAGCAGATGTGGTCGTGATTGTTAGTTTTTCCTATCGAAGTGATAAGCTACTGCTACGACAATTATACGACTTACCGTTTGCCTATATCGGCATGATGGGCAGCGACCACAAAATTGCTACACTAAAAAAAGAGTTGGCACAAGAAGGAATTTCTGCCGACGCTTTAGCCCATGTTTTCACGCCGATTGGTCTGAACATGTATAGCAAAACCGCTGCCGAAATAGCGGTGAGCATCGCAGGGCAAATTATTTTAGAATCGAACAAAGCATTACCTACAGGAAGAAATTATATGCTTTGAAAAAAACATCAAAGAAGTAGAAATTATTATCTATGAAATTCATACCCGCATACATTATCGCTTATTCCAATTCTGACTTCACCAATCCGCATGAAGTGGTTTTATCCGATGAACCGAAGGACTGCCGAGAAGTATTTACCCATGCAGGCGCGAAGTATTGGGGACTAGAAACCTGTCGGCATAAAGCAACCCAACTTGACCCAGAGAATAAAAAGATTTATTATCAGCATAACGCCCATAATTGGGTAAAATTTGGCTTTCAAGAAAGAGCCGAATTGTCATCGGTGCAGGTGAGTACGAAGTGGTTTACAGGTAATCAAGCTAGAGCAATTTCTGTGATTCTGATTGATGAATTAACGAATATAGAAACGGAAGTATTGACAAGAGTATCTCTCGAACCCGATCAAGAACACAGCTTCTCCTTTCCAGCGACGACCGCTACGGAATGCCACATTAAAATCTTTTATGAAGGCGGTATTTCTAGGATTAATTTTTTCGGCGAAACAGCAGAAAAACCATTACCAAAGCGAAAGAACTTACTAGAAGAAGCGACCGTTTCTCATGTGTCCAATGTTCACTATGGTAATCCGACTATGGCGGTGAAAGGCAATAGAAAGGAGATGCACATGGTCGGTTGGGAATCTGCTCGAACGGGCTTTGGAGAGCAAGCTCTTTTCCATTTAGCGCAGCCCTCGCAATTACAAGAAGTCGTAGTAGACACCTATTTGCATCGCTTCAATTCGCCGCTTACTTGCCACGTTTTTGGCGTGTTATTGCCCGATGGAGAAGATTTAGAAGATTACATTTCTACTATCCCAAAGTGGTCTATTCAATTTGAGGATGGGCAGAAAATTGTCCCCGATAACTTTCAGGACTATATGTTGCAGCAGTCTTATTTACAAGAAAAAACAAAGCAAAATACCCAGTTTGAAATCGCGCTTTTTACACCATCGAATAGTACTTGGAAAGCGGTATTGCCCTACGAAACTTTACATCCTGATCGCTTTCATCGCTTTACTGAACTAGAGCAAAGTGGTCCTTTTTCGCACTTGCTTTATTTGCATTATCCAAATGGGGGAATTCATGGGTTGAAGGTGTTTTAGGCAACTCTCAATAATAAATTGTGCTATTTATTAATGTGGAATTGTCATCAAGAAATTACTTATTTTGTGATGCTTAAAACTTCCTTCGCGTAGTTCAATCTATAGACTTTACCTTGCTCTTCCATTTGCATATTGAAATCAGAGGAAAAAGGTTCATCTTTCGTAGGAAACCACTCTTTTTTGAGGTCTTTATTTATCACAATGAATAGTCCATTATCATCGCCTATGACACAGAAGCGTTCCAAGTTACCTGAATGAATAGGAATACCCGTAGCCTCTTTCAGAATCGTATATTCGCGATGAACATCCATTGTCGGAAGCCCAATTTCGCAGATTTCAAGCAGGGCATTTTTATCAAAAGGACGATTGGAAGCGTTGTCCAACGTCTTTCTAGCAATCAATTCTCCTATATTGCCATTGGCATCATAAAAGTACATCGCATAGGCATTCCAAAAGTCAAAATATTGGATTTCATTTCCTTCATAAGTAAGAATAGGAACGCGCTCTTTGAGCCATTGCAAGGCTTCTTTTTCTTGATTAGCAGGAATGTTTATGGCATAATGATAAGGCGAACACTGCGCTCTGTAGGTTAGTCGCAAGATAGAATTTCCAATCTGAAACGCCACCGATTCGCTGGATTGCTCCACGATTTTTAGTTCTAATACTTGCGAATAGAAGGTAGTTTGTGCTTCTAGCTTTGGAGTGAAGAGTTCTAGTTCTTGTATTTTCATTTTGCCTAATTGTAGCTGTAAATTAAGCTAATTGTTTATCTTCTAAAGACTTCACAAAGTCCCGAAGGCTTTCATTATTATCGAGGCATTTTCGGGTTTTAGATTTATGAAGTTTTTCAAAATCAGCACTATAAAATTCCATTTGTGCGAATGCACCTTTGCTTTTAAGTTTATTTTCTTTTTTACTCCAATTCTTATCCTTTCTGAGCGTTCGCAGGTGTTTTTCAAAAGCTTTTTTAGAATCTACTTTCAGGCTGGTATCCTTATTTTCATAAAGCGTATGCACCCAAGCTTCCATTTCTTCGATGCAAATAGCATAGAAAATTTGTCCGTCATATTCTTTGCCTAACCATTCCTGAATTTTAGCAATGACTCGCTCTCGTAGAAGGCTACAATAGTTTTCATCTTCTCGTGAAGGGCGTTCTACTTCATAATTTGCCAATTCACATTCAGCCGTATCTATTTGTACCAACATAATGCGTTCCCCACCCAAAGGACTATTGAGATGTGTTTCAAATTTCGTGCCATCTATACAATCTTGGCGTACAAGAGTCCAGCTGCTGAATGCTTCTGCACTCATATTGTGCCTATCTGTAGCGTCCATATTGTATTCAGGACGGATGTATACGAAATCACTTGCTTTATCTGCAAGCCCCAAACCATAACAAAGGTTGCATAATACGGCTTGGTCGCCGCGTCCTTCTGCGATGATGCCTATTTTCATGTCGTTTTGAGATTTTTTAGATATTAGGCATTGCACCAAGATAATCCCGCATCCAAAGCTCGGAGAGTTTCAAGCGGTTACCACTTACTTTTGCATCGGGTTTTAGTTCTACGCGTTCTACTTTGGTATGCCCTTTTTTATTTCGTGCAACAGTAAAGAGGCGTTGCTCTTCATCATGCAAATTTAGTCCATCTAAAATAGCAGGATTATGGGTTGTGATAAGCACTTGCTTATTGTGCTTCTCTGCTAGTTCTGTCAAAATCTCCATCAATTTACTACATAGACCTGGATTGAGTGCCGTTTCGATATTATCAATAGCAAAAAACTTAGGCGTGTCTTCGCTGATAAATAAAGCTAAATAAAACAGAATATGTAGGATGCCTTCATTCGCATTTTCAGCAGAAAAAACATTGTTTTTGCGCTGCATA